>CASBQF010000408.1 GCA_949127775.1 Oscillatoriales cyanobacterium PMM_0080 | reverse complement strand
GTTCTACTCTTTCTTTTTACCAAGCTATTCTCGAACGCGGTGTTGTGGCTTGGGTTGGAGGATTCGGACAGGAAGGAGACAGCATGACGAACAGCTTATTGGCGATCGACAAAACAGGAAAAATTGTCGGCCGCTACGATAAACTAAAGCTAGTACCTTTAGGCGAATACATCCCTTTTTACGAAATCTTAGGCGGGATTATAAACCGGCTGTCACCCTTAGATGCTCGTTTAGTACCAGGAAACTCAAAACAATTGTTTGATACGCCATTTGGTCGCGCCATTGTCGGAATTTGTTACGATTCCGCCTTTGCTGAAAATTTCCGATATCAGGCGGCTCAGGGAGGCGAATTTATGATCACAGCTTCCAACAATGCCCATTACAAACCGCCGATGCTGGCTCAGCATCACGCTTTGGATGTGATGCGGGCAATTGAAACTGATCGCTGGGCTGCGATCGCAACTAATACGGGGTACTCTGCTTTTGTAAATCCTCACGGCGAGACGGTTTGGAAGTCGGGAATTAATACCTACGAAGTCCGAGATGCAACTATTTATCGGCGGAAAACGCGGACTTTGTACGTGCGCTGGGGAGATTGGTTGACGCCTTTATTGTTGGTTTTAGCTGGGTTAATGCGGTTGATTGTTAGAAATTAATTTTAGTAAAGGGTTTGCTGGTGGGGCGGGGGCGGGTTTATTGAATCTGTATGCACTGTTAGGATTATTGATGAATTCGACCCTACATTTCACTCATTGCTTAGGTGCGTCGCTCCCTCAATTATCGGTTTTTTTTAGTAATTTTTAATAGCGACGCACCCTAGAGTTACTATCTTAAAAATATCCGCGTTTATCTGTGTTTATCTGCCTGAAATCTGCGGTTACTCTATCCCGTGATTTATGCAAGAGATGTAATCAAATTATTAGCTTTGTTGACTCAATCTTGTAGACACAGGTGCGTCGCTCGCTCAATTATCGATTTTTTCAGTAATTTTTAATAGCGACGCACCCTACAGTTACTAATGACTAATGACTAATCATTCTAATTGTCTTTATTTTGGTGAATGTTAGGAGATAAACTAATTAAATCGTCGATATTGCGCTGCATGGTAGCACAAATATTGTCCAAAGGCAAATCATTGGTATCATGCCCGAATGGATTTTCAATTTCAATCGCGATTTCTTCAATGCCGAACAAAGTAAAACTAATTAAAGCCACAACAGGGCCGGTTCCCCAACTCAAATCGTTCACCATTTGAAAGGGCAGTGCCAAACAGTAAAGCAACAATAGCTGTTTCAGGTGAATCGCGTAAGCCAAAGGGATAGGCGTTTTCAAAATCCGCTCGCAGCCACCTAATACATTAATCATAGAGTTTAGCAACTCATTCATAGCAGTTAACTGATAGACATCGAGGCAATTGCGCTCGTACTGATTTTGCAAATAATCCTCAATCCAAAAGGCAATTTCTAGCGGCGGATTGTTCATCAACTTGAGCTTTTGGTACTGAGATGGGGACATCAACGGCTCCAATATTGAATTTACTAATTCTTGGCGCAAGTGCAAGTTCATCGATATTGCAAAGGCAGGTAACAGGCGTAGAACTGACTTTTTTATGGCGCTATCCTGCGGGTCTTTTTCCTGAATTACTACCCAGATTTGGCGCGCTAAATTGCGGACATTATTGACTAACGTTCCCCATAATTTCCGACCTTCCCAAAATCGCTCGTAGGCTGTGTTTGTCCGAAAGACTAATAGTAAACCTAGCACAATACTCGGTACAATACTAGATAAAATGGGCAAAGAAACCGGCCATTTCAAAAAGTGCAGCAGGGAAATAAAAATTCCAAAACCGCCGCACAGCAAAACCCGGGACCAAATTGAGGGAATGACGGAGCCCCGAACCTTTAATGCAATTTTAAACCAAGACGGTCGATCGACATTCATGCAATTCTCCTCGTAAAATTAAATCAGTCGTCTGCGCCCAAAGTATTTTCGATTGGCGATTGACAAGGGCAGATGCAATCTGGGGTTGGAACTTTGGTCTAAAATTTGGGGCTTTTCACGACTTCTATCGGGCGCTGGTATCCCTATTTGCGTGCGGTGAGAGCTTCCGAAAAAAGCTTTCCTACAAACAACCTTTGGATTTTACCCAAAAAACTCATCTTTACGATCAATCTAAAATCTAAAATTGATTGACTGATTGATGCACTTAATTCGGTATGATTGGTTATGTATCTTTAGACCTCAGCTTCCGTGCAAGAGCTACCGACATCTTTGCCCCCGAATTCTCCCCGATTGCCCAACCAACGGTGGCAAATTTATTCGCCTAAACCTCAGCAAGCCGAACAGTTTGCCGCCGAAATCGGTTTGTCGTCTTTGCTAGCACAGGTACTGATTAATCGCGGCATCGATTCTGTTGAAGAAGTGCAAGGGTTTATTGAACCGGAATCTCTGGTTTTGCCCGCGCCAATGGATGAGTTTCCTGATTTGGCTGCGAGTGTCAAATTGTTGCGGGAGGCGATTTCGGGAGGGCAGAAAATAGCGATTTGCGGCGATTACGATGCTGACGGGATGACGAGCACGGCTTTGTTGCTGCGAGCTCTCAGGGCTCTGGGCGCGAAGGTGGATTATGCTATTCCCAGCCGGATGCGGGAAGGTTACGGGATTAACGATCGCATTGTAGAAGAATTT
>CASBQF010000407.1 GCA_949127775.1 Oscillatoriales cyanobacterium PMM_0080 | reverse complement strand
TATTCTCAGCTAGATACAGAAAGAGTTCAAGCTTTTCAAGTAGCCCAAGAATTCTCGAAAAAATTCGTAGAATTGGGGTTTCAAATTGTACCTCAAGTGCTGTGGGCGATCGGCATTTTGTTAATTACGCGAGTTGCGATCGACTTTGCGGGGCGCCTGACTCGCCGAGCTCTGAGTCGCACCGAAGCCACGCTGCGGAAATTTTTAGTTCAAGCTGCTGAAATTGCGATTTTGGTAGTCGGCGTAGTCGCGGCTTTGAGTAAGTTGGGCATTCAAACTACTAGCGTGGTTGCGGTGGTGGGGGCTGCGAGTTTGGCCATCGGTTTGGCGTGGCAAAATACTTTATCGCACTTTGCTGCTGGGGTGATGTTGATTAGTTTACGGCCTTTTGAAGTCGGAGATGCGATCGAAGGTGGGGATGTTAAAGGAGTCGTGGATGCGATCGGGATTTTTTCAACAACGCTGGTGACAGACGATCACGTCAAAATTATTGTACCCAACAATAAGTTATTTGACGGTACGCTGAAAAATACAACGGCGATGGGAACGAGAAGGGTAGACTTGAAAATTGATATTGGCGATCGTCCGATCCGTCCGACTATGGCTGAGTTACTAGAAATTGCCAACTCCCACCCGCTGGTTTTGGAGAATCCGTCCCCCACTTGTTTGGTGACTGAGATTACTCCAGATTCAACTATTTTATCTCTCCGGCCTTGGTGTGCATCTGTAGCCTACGAACAAGTGCGATCGCAAGTTCAAGAACACGTCAAAGAGGCAATGAATGCCCAAAAAAATCAAGAATCATAAATCTCAATTTCAACGCTAAAATAGACCTCTTGCAAAATTCATTTTAATCAAATTTTGTAACAGGCTATCCGGCCTGTTCCACAAGAAAAAATGTTTTTTGTGGAACGGGCATCTTGCGCGTCCTAGTTGTTTTTGCAATCTTGTCTAATCTTCAAAAAAACTTATCCACAAATGCTATATGTAGATGCGCAATGCGCACCTCACACCTGTTATAGTCAGTCTAAAATCTAAAATCTAAAATCAATGAATAAGTGGTCTGCGCAGGAAATTTTGCAAGAACCGGGCGTCAGAATGTCTGCAACCGAGAAACAAGCAATTCTCAAAAAATTCCCGCCCCCCGACCAAAACGGTCAAATCTACGCCGACGGCATTTTTGAAGGCGGTGGCGTGCGCGGAGTTGCGTTTTTAGGAGCACTCAGATGCTGCAATGATTTGGGTATCCGCTGGCGAAAATTGGCGGGTACTTCTGCCGGTGCAATTACCGCCGCAGTATTGGCAACAGACTTGTCAATGGATGACTTAGAGGAACTGTTAGGACAGCTCGATTACAGCATATTTTTGAGCAAAAAAAATAGTCCTTTAATTATCAATGGTGACCCAGCAGACGATTTGCAATCCCCGGTTTGGACGCTACTTTTTTTAACAATTAGTCGTCAGATGGGAGAATATTCTTCACTACCTTTCCGAAACTGGCTGGAAACAACACTAGCCAAAGGTCATCTGCATACTTTTGCCGATGTTAAACAGGTAAAAGACCGCGAATTAAAAGTAGTAATATCCAACCTTACCCGTGGTGAAATGTTGGTAATACCCGACGACTTGCAGCGGAGCGAATCTGCGGATTCTGATGCTTTGTACCAGCAGTTGCAGCTTAAAAGCGCTGAAGATTTTAGTGTAGCTGAGGCGGTGCGGTTGTCGATGAGTATTCCGCTATTTTTTGAGCCGGGAAAACTGGGTAATGACTTAATTGTCGATGGGGGCATTCTGAGCAATTTTCCGCTGTGGATTTATGATAAACAATCTGGCTCGACTCCCATCGCACCTCGTTGGTTTACTTTTGGGTTTCGATTAATTGATACTGGAATTGAGAATAAGGTGAACATCAACAGTCCCGTATCAATGCTGGCGTCGATGTTCACCACGATGATGAAAGCAAGGGATAGATATCACCAGCGGGAGATGGATCGAGGCAGGGTGATTAATGTGGATGTGACTGAAGCTAAGGTGACGGCGACGGATTTTAATCTTGATGCCGATCGCAAGGCTATGCTGTATCGGTTGGGATATTTGTATACTAAGAGATTTTTTCTGAGTTCCAATTTTAGTTGGGAAAAGCACTTGAAGGCTAGGGGATTTGGGGAATAGGCTGGCGATCGGGCGATCGGGCGATCGGGCGATCGGGCATCGGGAATAGTTTTTTTCTTCTCTTTTACATCCGTGTCAAAATCCGTGTAGTGCCTTCTTTTTTCAATACAGTGTCAGGGATTGAAAGTTTTTTGAGTTTAGGGGTTGCCAACGTCTGGATGTGTGTGCTATGCTTAGTTGCTGTCATCTGGAGAGGTGGCTGAGTGGTCGAAAGCGGCAGATTGCTAATCTGTTAAGGGTGTTATCACCCTTCGGGGGTTCGAATCCCCCCCTCTCCGTTTTATCTAATCTATTGCCTCGGATGATTCACTTTTGTCTGTCCCAGTTGACGGATGCTGAATGTGGATTCTGGGCTGGAAATCTATTTTAGCCGACATCTTTTCACTCAAAACAAAGCGTCTGAATGACTCCAGGCGCGATGAACTTTTATCAACTCAAGAACTTGAATGATCGTTGACTGAAGCACATCGCACTATTGCCGAATTCCCATTATCTATCTCAAGGAGTTACTTGCACCTTTAGCATCTCCCACGTTTCCTTTTCCATGCTCAAGGTATTGCCCACTTCTTGCAAAAGTTCATAACCCCTTGAATCTATGGGTATTTCTTCCTCAATGAGAATATCGCACAAAGTCTCTAATGCCAAATTCCACTCGCCCGCATTGATGTAGGATTGAAGAAATTCTATTTGAGTGTCTGAGAGAGATTCCTTAAGTTGGGCAAGGACTTCATTCAATTTTTTAACCACGATTTTATAGTCAAACATGAGTCTATCTCCTTAATAATTATCTACGGATTGAGCGGTATATTGGTCGGAAAAGCTGTGATTAAACCTCTGCCATCTGGTTCTACAATTACCCTTATCCTAACACCGTTCCTGGTTCCATCAATCTGCCATATTATAGGTTTTCCTTTCTTAGTGTATTTAGCACCAGGCGTTCCATTTTGCTGGAACCAGATAGAATTAGGGTCTTTGAGCACTTCAGAAATATAATTAATTGTCTGCTCATCGCTCCAGGCTGCGGGAAATTCACTTTTACCAGAAATTCCTCTACCAGGGCCGTGACCTCCCCCAGTTGCGTCACTATCGAGAATATGTGTCCGTTGCTGAGAGTTGATTTTAGATAGATTATTGACATCAACTCCACTGGGAATATTGCCTGAAGAATGGTTGCTCATTGACGGCGGCTGGATATTACCAGGACTTCCAGTTGAACTAGGTTCTATTGTCGGTGAATCAGTGAGATTGCCGGGGATAATCGTAGGACTGGGCTGTCTAGAACTAATTTGATAGGGTGACTGAGTATACCCACCACTCTGATTCCCAATCATTGCCTGAATCAATTCTATCTGATTCTGACTTTTTTTCAAGCCGCTCATTCCCTCAAAACAGATTTCCAGAATCTCTGCAATCTCTCGCCTTAGCTCGTAAACACCACAATCAGATAAAGATTTAGCGCGACTTTGCACCTCAGCCAAGCTATTAATAACTTGAATGAGCATTGACTGAAGTACATCGCATTCTTGGTTGATTCCCATTAGCCTCCTACAGTCTTCTGGATGTCCTCTGCTTGTCCAATAGCATTATTCAGAGTTTTAATTCCTTCGGAACAATATTCATAAATGATCTTCATTTTAGCTGGCAAGTCGCGGGGTGGTGTATCTTCTATCTGTCCAGCTAAGGCTTTGGTTTCTTCTACCAATTCAAGGACTTTATTCATTGTTGCCTGAAAGTCATCTATCTCATCTAATAATGCCATGATCTCACTCCAAAAAATATCAATACTATTATAAACTAAACTAAAGGAATTTCCCAAATTTCATCTGGTACTTTTGGAGTACCCACAAGTTTTGGTTTTCCATCTAACCCTTTATATATAGCTCTCCCTTTAGGATCTACAGGTAAATCCGCTGCTGTTGTTTCACCCAGTAATCTCATACTATCTGTGCTGGAGTCAATCCTAAAAATCACCTTTTCTCCCATGTTGTTTGAAGTTTGTGTGTCAATTATATCTGAAGTTGGGGTTTGGCTACAGTAAATAATGTGAATTGCAGTTACACGACTTTGAGCAGCCAAGTTATTGAGATGGGTTTCGATGGTCTTTTTAATGTCTCGATCAGCAGTTTTGATATAAAACGCTTCATCAATAATCAGCAGAATACGAGGTATTGAGATATCATGTTTTTCTTTAAGATCCTTCAAACTTCTGACTCGCTTTTCAAGCATCTGCTGTCGCCTTTTTTCATGTTCATCCCACAACTGACCGAAAACTTTAGCACATTCTTGTAGTTGCGTTACCATTTTTATAGTCGGCTGTTGATCTACCATGAACTGGTAATGTAAACCCGCTTGAAAATCAATAATATAAATTTCACGGGATGGATCAGCATACAAAAACTGATAGATAACTGAACTGATAAAGTTAGTTTTACCTGATCCGGTTCCTCCCGCAACAATCCGATGAGGAATCTTGGAAAAATCGGAAATACAGGGTTTTCCATTTTCGTCAATTCCGACTATGTAGGAGTCTTCAGTGATCAGTTTTCCATGTTCTCTGACAACATCCTCTATGTTTAATTTTTCAGGTAATTTATTTGAAAATGCCTCAATAGGAACATCCGCCGCACTTCTGGAAACTGCAATGCGGAAAAATCCAGTGATTTCTTGAGCACTTGCTAACCGATGCAATGGTTTTAAATCAACTATCCGAGAAGGTGGCGGAGTTGATGACAACTTCGCTAAAGCTGAACCGTCTGAAACAGTATTATATAGTTGCGGTAGATTTTGAGTGGGATCGGAATTGATGCCACCTGTCAACAAGGGTGCGTTGGGAGCGCTGAATGATGGTTTATCTGGGAGATTTGCAGAATTGCTGCTGAATTTTGCTAAGCCTTTTTTTTGTGGTTCGATGGCATTTTTAATTAACATTTGACTAAGGTTTTTTTGCCAGCCTTCCCACTCAATGGCGGTGGAGATTTCTACTTTTTTTGTGGCTTCCAAGCTTTCGGAAAATGCGGGGTTGCTTTTGTTGACTTTGACAATTCGGCATTGTTTACCGTGAGGGGTTTCTTTGGTGGCGTGCTCGATGAGGGTACTGAGGACGACGGAAGCATCGCCCCAATTTTCGGCTAAGGCTTTGATACTATATTGGAATAAGTCACTGCTGGGATATAACTGTTGGTATTTTTGATATAGTGCTAAGGTGACAGATAGAAGGTTGTCTTTTGTGCCACTGGCGTTGACTTTTTCTAATTGAGCGAGCATTTGATTGATGGCATTTACCCAGGATTTTTGATTGGAGTTGTCATGGGTTTGGAGGGTGATTTCTAAAATTAGTTTGCTGTCGGCGCGCTGGATGACATCGCAGACGGCTGACATATCATTGGTGGGATTGGCCTCGAAGAAGTGAGGTAAGTAGTAATTTTGGGGCTCGATTAATTCCTCATGTTTGAGTATTTCGCCAATAATTTGCACCCAGTCTAAGTTTTGGCAGATGGTAAGGTTGGGTTGAGGGGTGAGGGTGAAGAATTCGCTTAATTTGCCTTTGGTGAGGAGGCTAAGGATTTCTTGGGAATTTTCTTCGGTTTTGGTGTTGTGCGGTTCATTGATTAGGAGGTATGTTTTGAGTTTGGGGGAATTATCGGGGTCATAGATGTACCGGAGGGAAATTGTTAGGTTGGTACCGAGGCGGCGGATTAGCTGTTGTTGGGTTTGTAGGAGGTTTTTACGGAGTTCAGTTTTGCTGGCTTCCTGAATACTCCGTTGAGGGTGAATTTCAAAGCATATAGAGTAAGATTGATATATCATTCTTGCCAATCATCCGTTAAATATTTTAAAACTTCCATTATTTTTTGCTTTTTTTTGTTTCTGCTATTCAATATAATAATTGGTGGTATTGATAATATAAAAAATGTAATTAAAAAGAACACTATTCCTACTGAGAATACAATGTCTCCACTTCCTCCTATTGTTCTATGGTAAATACCAAGAGCGAAAAAACTAATGAATAATGAAATGAGGAACCATACTAGAATTGTTACAGCATAAGTTTCTTCTTTTGTATTTTCTAACTCGTATTTTCTGCTAATTAGAGTATTTTTTAGCTCATCTTTCACTGATTTCAACTTAGATGCTAATATTCTGTACTGATTGTTAGTTTGGCACTCGACATTATTCCAACTATCCAATTGTTCGTAAATATATCTTGTTGATGTTATAAGTCTGGAAGAAATTACAGAATACAATATAATAGTCTGGATACTTTGTTCGATAGCTATTTTTTTTAGCAGGTCTTGATTTGAATTTATTTTACTTTTTAAAGTATACATTTCATTAATATTATAC
>CASBQF010000406.1 GCA_949127775.1 Oscillatoriales cyanobacterium PMM_0080 | reverse complement strand
ATAGCGATCGCCCAATTGCTTAAATGCCTTCTCCATCGGATCGAACGGATCTCGTTGGCTGGCGAGAATGCAGAACTCGACTAATTGATGTACAGTTTCCGGCAGCGCATCTTGTGGATGCAATCCCAAATCGTAAGCCTGAGTATTTTCTGCTGGGTTATAGGGCAATAACTGCTGCACTGCCATCACATTCAGAGTCAACGTCCCCGTTTTATCTACACACAAAACTGTCGCAGCACCCAAAGTTTCAATGGCGGAAGTACGACGCGCCAAGACATGATTCTGAGAAATCCGCCACCCTCCCAAGGCTAAGAAAACCGTCACGACAACCGGAAATTCATTCGGCAAAATTGCCATCGCCAAGGTAATTCCTGCGAGAATTCCTTTGAGCCAATCTCCTCGCGTCACTCCATAAATCACGACTGTCGCCACACACAACGATAAGGCAATGCCAAACAAGCGACTCACTAACCGAGTCATTTCCTGTTGCAATGGAGTGATCTCAGGCTTGACTTTTTGCAAAGCATTGCCAATCTTGCCCATCTCCGTCTGAGCACCGATTGTTTGGACTCTGGCAATTCCTTGTCCCTGCACTACCAATGTCCCAGAATAGACAAACGGCAACCCATCCCCGCCTGGGCGTGCCATCTTCACCTCGCCCTCGGCGGCAACTTTACGAACAGTTAGGGATTCCCCAGTTAATAATGATTCATCGGTGGAGAGATTTGTACAAGATAGGACGATCGCATCCGCAGATACGCGATCGCCCTCTGCTAGCACTAAGACATCTCCCCGGACAACTTCTCGCCCTGCAATTCGTTTGCGCTGTCCATCCCGCACCACCAAAGCACGAGGACTTGAAAGATCGCGCAAGGCTTCTATGGCGTGTTCGGTTTTGCCTTGCTGGTAGAGGCTAATTCCCGTGATAAATAGCACGAAACCTAGTAAGATTAAGGCTTCTTGGAGGTCGCCTAAAATCCAATAGATGATGCTTCCCCCGACTAACAACAGGAAAATCGGATCTTTAATGGTGTCAATCGCGATCGACCAAAGATTCCGAGATTGAGCCGAGGGAAGTTCGTTGTATCCTTCTTCTTTGAGTCGCGCAATTGTTTCTTGTTCAGACAAGCCACGAATTGTTAAGGCATCGAATGATTTGACCATTAAAATCTCCTTTCTAAAATTAGGCAGTCACCGGGAATACTATCGCCAGCATTAAGCAACACAATGTCACTCGGAACCACTTCCTCATTCGGGATTTCTTGAGATTTACCATCCCGCAACACCGTTGCTTTTACTTGTACCAAAGCCAGGAGTTTCTCAACAGCATTTGTCGCTCCCCGTTCTTGCCAAAATCCTAATAATTCGCTAATTAGGACGATCGCCAAAATGATGATCGCACTCGCTCTTCGGGGACAGCACTGTAAAAAAATACTTTTTTCAAAAGTGAGATGCTCCCTATCTGGGCCCTGTTGGTCAGGTGCGGATCTGTGAGATTGTCAACGGCGACGCACCCTACGGCTACTTCAACTTTGCCAGCAACTTATCAACCGAACCTAATTTCCTGAAGAAAAAATGGTTTGCCACTCTTGCAGAAAAAGTGGTGGAACTGATAGATTAATGGCTTCACCGTCCATCGCTGATAGCGTCAACTTTAGGGGGTTTTCTGGCTGTAACTCCGGTAACAACGGCTGAATATCATACTGACCTACATTAGATTCTGGAGCAGACAAATCAGTGAAAATAATGCTGGAGGTATCATTAGCAGTCAGTGTTTTACCCATTGAATTAGTCAACAATAAGGGTTTACTACGGTCGATTTTTGCCACACCTGGGAAACCTACTAAACGCAGTTCAAAAGTCATTTGGCCATTAGGAGAAATCCTTTTAAAAGCGATCGCCTGCCAGCTATTGCCATGCTGATCTTTGAGGTTCTGCCGAGATTGGTAAACCATTTGGCTTGGTGCTTCCTCCAGTTCTGTAATTGCTGCAACTGCCTGGGCATTAGTAAATATTCCCAATCCCAAAAATACAGTTAAAACTAAGGCTCCCAGTAATAGTAACTGGGAAAATATTTTTCCAACAAAACGTCCGAACATAAATATTGCCCTCTTTGAAAAACTGAGTGGATCGTCTTTTTCCTAGCTAGTTATGCTGGATTAGGTTGAGGATCATAAATACTTACATCCTACTTTTCTAAAGGTTCTCCTGCCGCTTTCCAACCTTGAATACTAGGAGGAAAACCCCTCACGTTAGCATATCCTAACATTTGCAAAGTCATAACTCCCATTGCGCTTCTATAACCAGTTGTGCAATAGAGAATTACAGGGTAATTTCTGGGGATTTTATCAAGATTTGCCATTAAAGTTTCCAAGGGTATATTAATAGCGCTTGGAATGTGACCGGAGGTATATTCAGAAGGTTGTCTGACATCAATTAATGAAGCATTATCATTTTTGACAAGACTTTTGAGAGCTTCTGTATTTTTAATCGTGTAATAATCGCGAGGAAGAGAAGTCAAAAAATTATCGATGGTTTCTGATAATTGAGCTTGGGGCATTGAACTAGCTGCTATGACTGGCATTGGTGCGATCGCCAAAAAACAAATACATGATAGCGTTCCCACCAATAATGTTAAAAAAAATTTCCTCATATTCTTTTTTGTCTCCTTGATCTCACTAATATTTTTCAACTTAAACCTAAAAACTTTTGTTATGTCTTGTTTATAACCGAGTCTATATCCTATCGCATCCCTCTTAAGAAGGGGATTTTAAGAATATCCTATCCCTTCCTTCTTAAGCAGGGCTGTTTCGTTTGGGTTATTTCCTAAATAAATTGAACGGATTGATTAATCAGGATCGCTCATCGACTGCTTGGCCCATCAGTTGTGCGTCCGGTCATTTCGCCCCCAGAGATGCGGTAGATTGCTATTACCTCTGCACGTCCCCAAGAGTCGATCCAAGTTCGATTGATCGCAGGCGAAAGTGTGGGATTTTCCCCTTTGATTAGTTGCATCGCTAGATCGATGTCTTGCTGCTCGGTTAGGCGATCGGCTCTGCCGCTCACAATCACGCTCCGCCAATGCAGCGGATCTTGAATTTCTTCTACCTGTAGGCAGACTTCTGGATTCACGTCTATGTCATGAGTCTTCATACCTTCGGTTGTAAACAGGTAGATATCAGAATCTTTGAAATAATAGTGCATTGGCATCACGTAGGGTTTTCCTTCGTGTATATAGCCAAGATGACCATATCCTACTTTTTGTAGAAACTCTTGAATTTCTTTTTGTCCCATTTCATCAATATCTAACATCACTATTCTCCTTTTCAATATTCAGTCAATTGACTTGATTGCCGATGTGTTGGCTGCGACCATGAAGTTTGTAGTGAGGACTTTATTCCTCAGATGGATGCGGACTAAAGTCCTCACTACGAACCAATTTTATTGTGAGCATTGAAAATGCTTTTGACACTCCGAAATATCTGCTCCCAGTTGCAGTGTGTATCAGCAGTAAACTCTAAGCCCTTTGTTGCTGAAACATATGATTCAATCGATCGGCATTTTCTCTCATAATGTGCAAAATGCTCCCTCGAATCACCGTTTCTCGGTACATTCGCTCCGCTAAAGGAGAACGGTGTGGAGCGCCGAGTTTTCTCGCCGGTGCTGTTTCTCCGGCGATGGTGTAATGGTTGGGAACTTGGCCCAGAACGTGAGC
This sequence comes from Oscillatoriales cyanobacterium PMM_0080, assembly GCA_949127775.1. GTDB lineage: Bacteria > Cyanobacteriota > Cyanobacteriia > Cyanobacteriales > Microcoleaceae > Microcoleus. The sequence goes on along the minus strand of CASBQF010000406.1, from coordinate 1,976 downwards.
AATCAGCTTTTGCCGAAATTCAGGCATCGAAAAAGCTGACTGATAGGGATGTTCTGGGTAGTCATCTAAGACTTCGCCAATTTCTTGCAGTACCGCCGGCAATGTTAAATTAATTAGCTCGAATGACATATTTACCTCTAATTTATGATTGCTGAGTCCGAAAACTATGCTTGTCGGCGTTGATTAAGCGGGCATATCTGTATAACAACAGCCACAACGCCAGTAAAGTCCTCCCAGGCGTATATGTCGGACTAAAACAGTAGAACAGCACAGACAAGTATGACGGCTGTTCATGCCGCAGTCGATCGCTGGTTTATCTAAAACCTGCGGGCTACGAGCGTGTTTTAAGTGCCTTGACAATGGGATTGCATTACTCAATAAAGTGTTCATCTGATATCTTTAGTCGATCGAGTTACCATGCCGTTTTTTCCCACAAAGCTTTTACAGATCAATACGCTTGAGTTAACACTATTGATTGCCCGGAGATTCCCCTAAATCCCCCTTAAGAAGGAGGACAAAAGAGAGCTTTCTTGTTCCCCCCTTTTTAAGGGGGGTTAGGGGGGATCGGCCCTAAGTGAACCGTATTGAGCTAAGAGTGAGTTATCTTCTAAAAATTATAGGCACTTGACGTTTCAAGCCGAGTATTAACAGATGTTTGATTTGTATTAATTGAGTGAATACTTGATAATTCTTTACATAAATATGTATCAATTCAGAACTTATTGCCATTCCCTAGCTTCCAGTTCCTGCTGAGGCAGCAATAAAGTCGCTTCGATTTCCTGTCGGATGGCGGCTGTTACTTCACAATTGCTGTGCAGACAATCGAGCAGAAGTTGATTGGCATTGTAGTAGGATTCCAGGACTTGCTGTTGAGCTGGACTAAACTCCCAAGTATGGTTAATATTGCGGTAATGGGCGATCGTCTCCCTCAATTGTTCCACCCAGGCAGAATAGTGTTTCTGCCACCAGTCATCCAGCCATTCTCGGTTTTGACTCGCAGATGGCAATTCGTCTCTCAATTGTTGCAAAGACTTATAAAATCCCGCATCCAGAACCGTCACCAGAATATTGTTGAGTGCCTCACTACAAGCATTAGCACAAGCAAAATCCTGACTTTGATTAACCGCACATTCCAGCAGCAAATTATCTAACGCCGCATCTAAAAACATCCCTTGATCCAGGGTGCACGCTAACGCAAAGTCAGCCGCTGTATGAGGGCTTTGGGCAAGCGCCAAGTAAAACGCTCGTGAAGTGGCAACTTTGGGTTCTGTAGGAATCATCTGCGATTTTTGACTTGCCCACAGCAAAAATTCTTGCAGATAAGGGTCTTGAGCGACTAATATATCAATCTGCTGCTTCATCAACTGCACCAGCGAATCTGCACTGCGCAACATCGCAGTTGTTAACAAGAAAACTTCGCGCCAGTGCGGGTCAGTTATGTGACTCACCAACCCGGACAGCGCTTGCTCTAATCCTCCCAGATTGTGACTGGCAACAATTTTTCTAGCTGTGAAGTATTCTTGAAATGCTAGATAGGAAAACGAAAAAATTCCTCGCGCCCGTTCTGTAAGCAACCCATGCTGAGCCTCGATTGCTTTGAGTACGGCTTCGCTTTCTAGTTGGAGTTCTTCTGGTTCCAACAATGTCGCACCTGGCAAATTTCGCAAATAATCCCCAATGTATTGTTCGATGATCCGTTGCTCAAAAAAATACTGTCCGTCTTCAAAAGTGACTGCCGCCAACTGACTCAGCAGCCTGAGTTTTTGAGGCAGTAAAAACCCTCGGTACACGTCATCGCGTTCGACTCCTTTGGCTTCATCCCATTTCCCCAGCAGCAAATCTAGTCCTTGTTTGTAAAACTCCGTGCGTTTAGTCGGAAATTTGTCTTGACCGTGAAATACCCAGCAAGCAAGATGTAGAAACAGGGGTGTGACTACCAGTTGGCGAAACTGCCAGTTTTCCGGCAAGTCCAATTT
>CASBQF010000405.1 GCA_949127775.1 Oscillatoriales cyanobacterium PMM_0080 | reverse complement strand
TTTTCGCAGGTAAACCGCAAAGGAACCACCAGCTTAAGCTGTTCTAGCAGCGAAACCGTGCTCATTCCGCCGATCGCAAAATTAAAGTTTTTTGCTCCCAAAGAATCGCCCAGAGCCGAAGAAATAGAATCGCCCCAAATGCAACCTTCATAGTGCTGCTCTTTAATTTGCTGCACCTGATTGTATACAAGAACTTGCCACCACAGCGCCGAACTAACTGTATCTCCCGACGGCGAATTAGCTAACACCCGAAAGGGGATATACGTGGACAACAACAAAGCCAAAACGGCGGAGATTAATCTAAACTTAACTTTCATAAAACTTGCTACTACTTTTGCTGTTAGTTTAGTTTAGTTTATGCTATTGCTTGAACCAGCAGTCAGGATTTATGTAAATGAGAGCAAAATTGCGATCGGCATAATTCCAGTAGGGTGCGCAATGCGCGCCGGCTGATTTTGTAGGGTGAGCAATGTGCACCGATTGAGTTTGTAGAGTGCGCAATGTGCGGTGTCTAAATCTACTGGTGCGCATTGCACACCCTACAAACTTAAATGCTCAACACCTTACCGTTATAAGTTAGGATTAATTAACCTTTCGCCCCTAACAACTCCGGCTGCAAAACCTGATTTAATTTGCCACTGCGAAACCCCTCCAAATCCAAAGTCGCGTACACAAAACCAAACTCCTGAAACACCGCCACCAATCCAGGCAAATCCGCATTTAATACAAACTCTTGAATCTCCTGGGCTGGTAACTCAATGCGCGCCGTATCTCCATCCGATCGCACTCGCAGATTTTTCAGCCCCAACTGCCGCAAATATCGTTCAGCGCGCCCCACTCTTTGCAACTTAGCCACAGTGATTTCTTCACCGTAAGGAAAGCGCGAACTCAAACAAGGCTGTGCCGGTTTGTCCCACCAAGGTAAATCCAATTCTTTCGCCAATTGCCGTACATCAAATTTAGTAATTCCTATTTCTGCTAAAGGCGATCGCGCGCCGCGTTCCTTAGCCGCCACAATCCCCGGACGGTAATCCTTTAAATCATCAGCATTCACCCCATCCACCACATAAGGATAACCCTTGGCGAGTGCTAGGGGTTTCAAAGTATCGTGCAGTTCGCTTTTGCAGAAATAGCAGCGATTAACCGGGTTAGAAGTGTAATTAGGATTTGCCATTTCCTGAGTTTGTACTTCCTCGTGGGCGATGCCAATTTCTGCGGCTTGAATCCGCGCATCTTCCAAATCTTCTGGGAGTAGAGACGGGGAAACAGCAGTCACAGCCAAAGCCCGATCGCCCAACACGTCAAAAGCAATTTTTGCCACCAAAGTGCTGTCAATTCCACCAGAGTAGGCAATCAGCGCCCGTTCCATCTGCGCGAAAATATCTTGTAATTGTTCGAGTTTTTCCACTAACATAATTTCAACTTTTTGCGACAAACACAAATATAGAATACCGGGCGGTTTAAACCGCGTTTATACAGACAAAACCCCGATGGTGCGCGGGTTGAAGAACGGGCGGTGAAAATTACATTATTTTCTTTAGTCCGCGGAGACGGACTTCGTTTTTGTAGACGCGGTTTCAACCGCCGTCTACGTTTCTTGCCGATCGACAACTTTCTCTATATCTTAGCGTGCTAATTCAATCCCAAAATTAGTTTGTAGCGAAGACTTTAGTCCTGATAATCTGCGGACGAAAGTCCTGACTACAAACAATTGTCCCAAAAGATACCGCAGGCGCGTTTTAAAATTCCCGGCGGGAAAATATGGCGATCGCAATTGACAGCAGCAACACCACATACAGCAAACCGTAACCAGCATCTGTAATCAAACCCGCCAAGTAAGGAACCTGTCCATAAACAGCATCATTTCTCAAATTGAATCTGGCTAAATCGGGCAAAACCAGATAAAGTCCCATCATCAATTGTTCAATACCAGGATTTTTAGTTAACTTCCCCAAAGCCACCAAATCCCGGCTGGAATGTCCCATCAAGTAAACGCCAAATGTCAGTAGAGTTGCCAGCAGCGAACTACTAAACACCCCGAATAAAATCCCGACACCAGCCATCAGACACAGCTCAAACCAAACAAACAGCGAAGCAATTAAAATACTACCCAAAGGGTAAGGAATCCGGCTCAAACTAAGAATAGCCAGATAGATTGCAGTCATTGCTGCGACAAGCACAGCTAGCACCGATGACAGCCCTAAATGCTTGCCCACAATTAACTCAGCGCGACTTATCGGCTTGGCAATTAACAGGTAAACAGTCCGCTTTTCAATTTCTTTGTTCACCAGTCCAGTAGCCACAAAAACTGTGACAATTAGACCGAGGATGCTCATCGCAGCCAAACCTATATCTAAGATAATTTTTTTCTCGGTTGTCGCTGCCAATTCCGGTATCAACCGCACCACAGCTCCCATCAACAAAGCAAAAATAATAACTAAGTAAAGGATGCGATCGCGAATTACTTCCCAAAATACATTTGTAGCGACTGTCAAAATTCTTCTCAAATTCATTGGGAAATTGGAAATTGGGAATTGGAAATTGGGAATTGGAAATTTTTGTAAATCAGGACTTATGCAAAGCCTTTATACGTAGGGTGCTTAGGTTGCACCTTACTGAAGAGAAAATTGGTAAATGATCTCAAATCCTCTCTTCACCAAAATAGTAAGCCCGAGTTAATTGTTAATTGTTAACTGTTAACTGTCAACCGTCAACTCTCAGATGTATGTAGGATGCTTAGGTTTTGCACCTTACTGGTTGGGGAATTGGGAACTGGTAAATGAGATTACATTACAGCAGCAGCATCATCTACTGCTGTAATGTTTACATCTAGCGGAGAAACTATCAAACTTGACTATCTCCGGGAGTTCCATCTTTTTTCAGTCCGGGTTTAGGGCTCTTGATAGCGTCGCAGGTTACAGTCGCCCGATTCCCGGCATCGAAAATCTCACAAGACTTGGTATACGAATATATTTCCGGTCTAAAAACCAGTCCCAGCCAAGTTGCCTGCATCTCTAACTGATAGCGGGACTGTCCTTGAACGATCGAAGTTTTGACATCCCAACTCGCATCTTCTGGGACTACCCCAATTGCTGATAAGGCTTGATTCTTGAGAAAAAATCGCTCGTTGTCAATATCTATTAACATTTGCTCTACCTGGGCCCACGGTTTTGTGCGAGCTTCCTTTTGCAAGTATCGATCCATTTCATTGAGGATGACAACTCCTCGGGAGCGATTAATAGTTGGCCGTTGAAATGTCACCACATAATCGCTTGGCCTCAAATTCTGCGATAAAATACTCGGGTATTGTTGTATCCAACCTTGAATTAAAAAATGAAATGCAAACCAACAGGAAAATACCATGTGAACTAGGGCGATCGTCAAAAACTGAGGGCGCACCAATGACCTGATACTTTCTCGTTTTGACTCGCTATTCCAAACCTCTATTACCGCTAGAATTACTACTGCTATAATCGGGCCAGATATCCATGCTATTTCCTTCCTGTCGGCTGGCAATCTTACCAGCAACCATAAGCCAATTAAGAAGCTTGTCACCCACGGACTAATACTTACTCCTTTAATTACAAAAGGTTTCTGGCTGGTCAGCAAACCCATTGAAAGTGTAAAAAACAACCAGCTTATATCAAGCATTAGAACTCTTGTCGGCAAGTCAGCGACGGCCGCTACCGACAGCAAGGCTAAAAAGAAGCTGAGCAGTAAAGGAGTCTTCCAGTGGACAACTTTAGGCGGCATCATCGCCTTTTGGATTTTTTTATTGCTTTCCCAAAGGTTGTTAGTCAGCTTAGTGAGTTGCTGAGTGACATCCAAAAATTGCTTCATCATAGATTGTAATTACTGACGCTTTGCAAAAAGAATACAGCCAAAATAATGATATTGCTGACTGTGTGGGAGATTAAAACAGCCCCGAATTGGGTAGTTACTCGAAAAGCTTTTTTGGGAGGACGCTTGGTCAGGGTAGCTGGCCCCAGAAATTGAGGTACAGAAGCTTTTTTGTTCCCAGAGACCATCTTTTCTACGAATTCTAATCCTTTCCATTTTGCTAAGAAAGTTACTCCCAATATTGAGACTGCTATTAGAGTTATTGGCCCGTAAATATCCTGAACTTCTCCCAATAATATATAACCGATTAGTCGTTCCCGCAAATCTTTGGGAAGAACGCTTTCGATCCCGAAGAAAACTAACCAGCCTACGCAAGTACAAGATAAATTGAGGATGGCTGTATATTCAACGCTGGTTCTGGGCCCAAGTTTCAGTAGTTTTTGGAGGAACCAGGATTCGATTGCGATCGCCAAAAATACAATTAATATTTGCACCAAAACAGTCCGAAATGGGAAAACACTTGCAATCATAAAAAAAACTCGGTAAGTGCGAAACTCAGAGTCTTTAGACCTGAGAGGAAAACGACCCGGCGGTTTCAACACATTCGACTACGCGAGCGTGACCGCCGCTTTGAATCTTTCCATTACCGCCGGGCAAGTCGTTCGATCAGGTGTACTTTTGTACTGTACTTTCGATGGGACAATTACCATCTCAAACCTTACAACCCGCGATCGCATAATGTTTGCTCGATGCTTAGCCTCCCTTTTGGGGTAATGCGGTGCACTGAGCGTAGTCGAATGTGTTAGCTTAGTCAATGTTTTAAGAGCTTTTTAGACCTGCAACACTGTTTCAGTGACTTTAAAACTGTTTAATTGCAGATGACAGAGCAAGGAACTAGCTGCGCATTCCGGGGTGTCGTGACTCAAAAAACGTAGTCAGTTAAGACGCTTGACGAGTCAGTATAGCTTGTTTGATTTCTCTTACAAGCGAGCGTGTCTTTAGACCTGAGTTACTGACAAGCCTTCAGGTATATCAGTCTGTGGTGAACTACCCACACTAAATCGCAGCGATTATAGTGCGGGCTTCTAACATCACAGAGGAATGCCTCAGAACAGACTTGCGTCCAATCTTTGGTCTTACTTCCTCTCCGTTAGCAGAAACGGCTGTTCCATCCGTCTGTAGTATCCTGATGCCCTCCGCTCTAATATTTGTTGCTGCATTACCATCACGGTCGTGACGACTACCGCAATTAGGACAAGTCCACTCCCTAACATCAAGCGGTAACTTATCAATCTGGTAATAGCAATTAGAGCAGAGCTTGGAGCTGGGGAACCAGCGGTCAGTTTCAACCAACTTGCCACCTTTTTTCTCTAGCTTGTAAGCTAGGAAGTTGACAAACATTCCCCATCCCACATCAGATATGGCTTTAGCTAAATTGTGATTGCGTACCATGCCTTTGACATTAAGATTCTCTACTACGACAACTTGGTTTTCATTGACGAGCTTTCTCGAAAGCTTATGTAGAAAATCCTGACGGGATTTAGTTACCCGCTCGTACACTTTAGCTACAGTTTTTTTGGCTTGGTTCCTTGAATTACTTCCTTTCTGTTTTTTAGCTAGTTTTTGTTGCTTGCGTTTGAGGTTTTTCTCGTGTTTGGCTAGATGCTTAGGGTTGTCATACTTGGAGACTTTGCAGCCATTACTCGTAATGGCAAAATGAGTCAATCCCAAGTCAATCCCAATTACTTGACCGACAGTTGAAACAGTCGGATTGTCGCCTTCGGTCTCCGTCAATATTGAGGCAAAGTATTTCCCAGAAGGATCTAAGCTAACCGTTACGGTTTTGATTGTTCCTTCTATGTTCCTGTGCAACTTGGCTTTGACTTTGCCGACTTTGCCCGGAAACTGAACAAACCCATCAAGTACCTTGATGTTTTGAGGATACTGAATCGATTGCTTACCATGCTTTGACCTGTAGCGCGGGAACCTAGCACGACCTGCAAAAAAGTTTTTATAGGCAGTTGTTAGGTTGAGCGTTGCTGCTTGCAAAACTTGGCTGTAGCATTCAGACAACCAAAGTGTTTCTTCGGCTTTCTTGAGTTTTGGCAAAAAGGCATTGAGTGCTGACTGACCAAGGCTTTTACCCGTTTCTTTGTAAGTCTCAATTGACTTGTTTAGAGCATAGTTCCACCACCATCTGGCACAGCCAAAGTGTTGAGACAGTATGGCTTGTTGCTCTAATGTTGGATAAAGTCGAACCTTGATAGCAGTATGCAGCATCTTATTGCCTCCTTACTGTATTATACACATTCCAGTAAACTATCTACAAAGAGCAAGATTTGGAGATTTCCGTACCTACCTTGTCAAGCGAGCCTTTCATCCCACCGCTCGCACTGGGTACAGTTATAGCGGGAACAGGAGCTAGGAGTTAAATTTTGATTGTACATCACAAGGGGCAGAATCTTGACCGCAGATTTGAGCCAATAATTGGGTTTCATAGTCGAGCAGAGTAAAATTGGCGGTTGAGACAATATCGTATAATCTTTTGAGATCCGCCAACAGAATGCAAACATTGAATATTCGATAGGCGCGATCGAATACTCACCCCGAGACAGACTCAAATAACTGCTGATTATGGTAAGGAATGGCATTGGTATTCGGACAGCCTCATCCCGCTCAGAACGCGCCGAGGGTCAGATTCACGTCTATGACGGTGCTGGGAAAGGCAAGTCTCAGGCAGCTTTGGGAGTGGTATTGCGCTCGATCGGGCTGGGTATCAATTCGGACTCGCCCACCCGAGTCTTGTTGCTGCGCTTTCTCAAGGGCCCCGGCCGCTCCTACGATGAAGACGGGGCAATAGAAGCCTTGCAACGGGCATTTCCCCACTTGATCGACCAAGTGCGTACCGGTAGAGCCGAATATTTTGGGGCTGAAGCAATCACCCGGTTCGATCGCGCCGAAGCTGTGCGAGGCTGGGATATCGCCAAAGGAGCGATCGCCAGCGAACTCTATTCCGTCGTGGTTCTAGACGAACTAAACCCCGTATTGGACTTAGGTTTGCTAGCAGTTGACGAAGTAGTCCAAACCCTCAAAAACAAACCAGAATATTTAGAAGTAATCGCCACAGGCCGAGCAGCCCCCGAAGCTTTACTAGAAATTGCCGACTTGCACTCAGAAATGAAGCCGCATTATCACCCCGCAGCGGCAGAGCATAATATTTCCGGTATCGAGATATACACGGGAGCCGGAAAAGGCAAATCTACGAGCGCTTTGGGAAAAGCTTTGCAGGCGATCGGCAGAGGTATCAGCCAAGACACATCGCACCGCGTATTAATAGTACAGTGGTTAAAGGGTGGTACTGGATATACAGAAGATGCGGCAATTTCCGCTTTGCGGCAAAGTTACCCGCAGCTAGTAGACCACCAGAGATGTGGCAGAGATGCTATAGTTTGGCGGGGGCAGCAGCAAGAGCTCGATTGCATCGAAGCAGAACGCGGCTGGGAAATCGCTAAAATGGCGATCGCCAGTGGCTGGTACAAAACGATTATTCTCGACGAACTCAATCCCACAGTAGACTTAGAACTGCTGTCGGTAGAGCCGATCGTCGAAGCACTGCTGCGCAAGCCCCGCGATACAGAAATTATTATCACAGGGCGCTGCTACAAACCCCACGCTTACTTTGACTTGGCAAGCGTACACTCCGAGGTATACTGTCACAAGCACTACGGCGATCGGGGCGTAGAACTAAAGCGGGGCGTAGACTTTTAAGGCTCGCAGTGGTACGAAGTTCGATCGTACAAAATTATTTAAACACCACCCTGCCTGGGAAACCGAAAATGGCCACATAGCCCTATCACAAATCTCCCAATTTTCCTTGTCTTCCCGATCGGTGCGATCAACCTTTTTTAATCTTTAATTTCCTTCTGCGGACGCGATCCCCGACCGCCAATCCACAATGGAACATTCAGAATATCAGCCGCGTCTTGTCGATCGTGAGGACCTGAGACTCTGCAATAAGGATTATAAAAGGGTGGAAGGTATTGAAAATAAAAACTTACAAGCAAAAAGTCGGCGCGGGAGAAAGTCTAGACAGGGTTAACCCCATTACGCTAGACTTGCGGCTGGCAAACAAGTTAAACTACAGCGGCATCCAAACATTCGGTGTTCTAGGCAGTGTCTGTAGTCGCACCAGCGATGACCAATTAAGTAGAGGAGTGAAGCTGTAATGACAACGTTAGATGACAATCCTAATTCAATAGATTTAAACCTTCCAGGACTGGGCCCGGATACAATTTTTGCCGGAGCCGGGGCAGATTTCGTGAGAACTGCGACTCTGGGCGGCAGTTTAATATTTGGCCAAGCCGATAACGATACTCTCATTTCCGTCGGCCCGAACGATACTCTGGTCGGCGGCGCAGACGAAGATTCAATCAGATCCCAGCGCAGTCCGGCTTTGCTGTTGGGCGACGCAGGCTCGGATACGATCGTCGCTGAAGCCCGCGCTACCATCTTCGGCGGTTTGGGAGACGACTTCCTCCAAGGTACTGTCGAAGCTAACCTCATGTTTGGTAATGAGGGCGGAGATACGATGCTGGGAGGGGCGCAGAGAAGAGACTCCCTATACGGCGGCAAGGGCAATGACTCCTTGGGCTTCTTCATCGCAGGCGGCGGCAACAACCTCGGTCTGCCGTTATCCGGCGTCGGCTTCAGCGGCAATGAAGGCAGCAACTTCTTGCGGGGCGACTTAGGCGATGACTTGATTGTAGGTATCAACCAAAGAGACAGTCTCTTCGGCGGTAGAGGCAAGGACACGCTGCGCGGTGCGGGCAGCAGCAGCTACCTGTCTGGAGATTTGGACGATGATATCTTATTCGTTACCAACGTTACCCAGTCAAGCCCATTTTCTACAAAGGTCATCACTGTCGGCCTTGAGAAAACCACCTTGCTCGGCGGTGCCGGCAACGATTCTCTCTACGGCTCGATCGGCAATTTTGGCGAAGGCAGAAACTTGTTTGACGGCGGCGACGGAAACGACACGATCAGAGTTTTTGCCACGCTGGATACCGCCCAGGGTGGTGCAGGCGACGACTTTATCATCTCATCGACCGTAGTTGCATTTTCGAGCGTAGGTGCTGAGAGTTCATTCCCCGGGTTCGCAGGTCGCAACTTGCTCGACGGCGGCGATGGCAATGACACGATCGTTGCAGCTTTTTTCACTGATACCATGATCGGCGGCGCAGGCAATGACAGCCTGAGCGGTACTTTTAATCAAGCCTCCGGTGGAGACGGCAACGATACTATCGATGCTACCAAAGCTGTTTTTACTGGCACTGGTACTGCTTTGGTTACTCTCGACGGCGGGCTGGGCAACGATCTGTTAATTGGCTACACAAATCCTACTGGCAGCACCTTCACCGTCACCAACCTGATGAACGGTGGCGCCGGAGATGACAGAATCATCTTTGGTACCCAGCGCGATCGCATAATTGGCACATTAGACGGTAACGACACCATCTC
>CASBQF010000404.1 GCA_949127775.1 Oscillatoriales cyanobacterium PMM_0080 | reverse complement strand
CTCTGCGCTCTCTGCGGTAAAAAAAATCTTAATCCTCTCAAAATTATCAACCTCATTCTTCTCTCCCTCTGCGCTCTCTGCGCTCTCTGCGGTAAAAAAAATCTTAATCCTCTCAAAATTATCAACCTCATTCTTCTCTCCCTCTGCGCTCTCTGCGCCCTCTGCGGTAAAAAAAATCTTAATCCTCATCAATTAGGCATTACCAATTCCCAATTCCCAACTACCCAATGAAATTAAAAACTCCCCCAGTTATCAACAAAATCTCAAATGTTCAAATTGTATTCATGGCGACTGAGGCGCTGTGGAATAATAAATTGCGTACCAGTTTAACCATGCTTGGTGTAATTATTGGCATATCCTCCGTAATTGCGATTACTTCCGTGGGCCAAGGGGTACAAAAGTCTACCGAGGAACAGTTGAAGGCTTTGGGTACTAATGTACTGTTGGTTTTATCGGGTGCTTCGCGATCGGGTGGTGTTAGTCAGGGTAGCGGTTCTGCTTCCACTGTGACATGGGATGACGCTAGGGCGATCGGCAAACAAGCACCAGCCGTTAAGGCAATTTCGGCTTTTTTGCAGCGTCAAGTGCAAGTTGTATATGGCGGGCAAAATTCATCTACTTCTATCTTGGGAACCGATTTGAATTATCCCGATGTCAAGAACATTCAACCTCAAGCAGGACGCTTTTTCAATGAGGATGAATTGAATGCTGCTGAACCAGTAGTCGTCCTCGGTTCTAAAGTGCGAGACGAGCTTTTTGGAGTTGGCGCTAATGCCCTATCGGCGGATGTTCGGATTCAGGGAGGGCGCTACAAAGTGATTGGAGTGATGGAAACCAAGGGTTCTGTAGGGGGAACCGATCAGGACGATCGCGTGTATATTCCCCTCAAAAATATGTCGGCTCGGATTGTGGGTAGAAATTCTTTAGCTGGAATTGCCATCTCTGGTTTTTGGTTGCAAACTACCGGGGAATCGGATTTAGCCGATGCTCAGTTTCAAGTTGAAAATATCATGCGTTTGCGCCACAATATCTATCCGCCACAACCGGATGATTTCCGAGTGATTAATCAAGTTGATATTGTGAATACTTTCAGCAATGTGGTAGGTTTGTTTACGGTGATGGTGGTGGCGATTGCCGGAATTTCCCTGGTAGTTGGCGGCATCGGGATTGCTAATATTATGTTGGTATCTGTGGTGGAGCGCACTAAGGAAATCGGGATTCGGAAAGCGGTAGGCGCTACCAATGCAGCTATTTTGATTCAATTCATGGCTGAATCTGTTTTAGTTTCGACAGTGGGTGGTACGGCGGGTATTGGGCTGGGAATTGCGATCGCCTTTGGGGCCGCGACAACGTTTAGTTTTCCGTTTGTAATTTCAGTATGGTCGATCGCAGCCGGTTTTGGGCTATCCTTTACTGTAGGCTTGTTGGCTGGAGTGCTACCGGCTCGGAATGCAGCGCGCTTAGATCCGATCGCAGCTTTACGCAATGATTGAATAGTCCTGGACGCATGGGTGGTCAGAAACCGGGTTTTTTGCGAAATACTTCATTTTAACCCGCAGATTAGGTGAAAAACCCGGTTTCTTTAGTTTTGATGCGCCTTAAACTAACCCAGCTTTAAAAATTTGGTTTGCAGTCAAGTTCAAATCGGGAAAAGCTTGCGACACAATCCGATCGTTCTCTCGAAACTTGAGGACTTGATATTCACCATCAACCAAGTTACACACAGAAATTGTCGGTTGTTTCGGATTGCCAATAAAAGTGCGTCCGCCCAACGCAGCATAATCCACAATCCAATATTCAGGAATACCCATTTCCTCATAATCAGCGTATTTCAAATAGTAATCATCGCGCCAATTGGTGGACACAACCTCAATTACCAAAGGTATCGATGCACCCAAACTGAGCGTAGACTGTTTTTCCCACAATGTTTCGTTCACTAGATTTGCACGATTCAGCACCAACACATCAGGGCAATAACCAGAATCTTTTTCAGGAGGTCTAATTATAACTTGGCGAGGGATACCATATGGCAATCCCAGATGATTGATTTCAACAGAAATTTTGATTGTCAGAAAGCTGATAACTTCCTCGTGTTCGCCTACTGGTTGTGCCATCTCAACAATATCTCCATTATGCAATTCGTAGCGTACCGCCGAATTTTCAGGTAGCCACTCCACAAAATCCTCGAAGTTTACGAGTCTGGGTAAAGCTTGAGTCATAGGTTTTGAGAATTACCGATCATACAAATTATATCTCTATCCATCCGCGTTCATCTGCGTGCATCTGCGGTTAAATATTCCAAGTCTGCCAGCACTGCCAGATTGAGACAATTTAAGATGCTGGATTTAATCGGGCGCTTTTCATCCCAAAATACCATTGATGAATAAAAGCTAATTGCTGCCGATGAATTCAAAAGCTCAAAAGTTTTACGTGCAACTCCCTCATTTTCAAAGCTGAGAAAGTAAACAGTATCATCGAAAATCACAGATTTATTAGCGATTTCACCGATCAATCTGAAATCCAATTTTTTATAAAGTCCGCAAATGGCAATCTTCCAAGGTTTGAAACTATAATCACCAACTCCAAAAACAGAAAAGCGAGGATTTTGGTGATAAATTTTGCTTTTGCGATTATTTAGATATTGTGCGTTATCTTCCAGATAATCCCAGGTTTTAGGAGCTATGTCTTTGATAGTTTCCGTTGACTCACCAATAAATTTTTGAGTTACTAAAATATAGCGGTTTGTGGCATGAATTCGATTTTGAGCGACATCCGAGCCTTTAAGTAGCGGAAATAGATAAGTTTCCTCAAGCTGGACAGATTCCCCAAATCCATTGACAAACAAATTATCAATTTTCCGAAACTCCATCACATTCGAGCAGTCATGCTTTACGCCCGATCGCCATTTTGTCCCTGACTTTACAGCATACAAATTACTCAATTTATTAAAAGAATCTATATCTTTAATCAGCAGATTATTTTGATATCCAATGCGATGGAATTCTGAACTTGCTAAACTGCTAAATACATCGCAAAAGTAGTTGTGCGAGCTTGAGTCAAACTCGCAGACTAACAGACAGGCATCAACATTTGCACCAAAATATTTTTTAGCATCTATTTTGTAAGTTGCACAGCTAGCGAGATTAAGTTTATTTGAATGAATGTAGTTCAATAACTTTCGGGCTACGGAAGTCTTGCAAAGCATTGCCAGAGTTGCGTCACGATTTTGCAACCAGTGGATCGCTTTAATCAGCATCCATTCTGAGATGTCGAAGTTACTTTTACCTGTTAGTGCATCTAAGCCAGCGTGCTTTTGAAAATTACTTTTTTTCGGCAAGTTTTCACTGCCAATAGTTCCTTGTTGTGAGTTTGTTACCCAAGGAAAGTTTCCCAGTACCAGCACCCGATGATTAAATTTGTTGATTAATGATGTCCAGTCAAAATCAAAAAAATCTCCGTGCTTAACTTCACATCTCTCATCGTGTAAGAATTGATGCTTTGCTCTGAATTCTGTTAAGTAACTTTGATTTATTTCAACTCCGATAATCTGGCTGGCGGATGGAAAGTAATTTGCAGCAGCTTCAATGAAATTACCTATCCCGCAAGTTGGCTCAATAATGAATTTGGGGTTAATATCAAGTTCTATCAATTTCCGACACACCATCTCCGCTAATTCTGGGGGTGTCTGAAAATCTCCGTATTCTATTTTCGCTTTATGAGCATTGGAAATCATGAGTTAAATCTGTAAACTGCATCGTCATATAGCGAGCTTTTGAGAATTTTTTAACATATATTTTAAATGAATGTTGGTGGGTTAAGGCACGGTTTAATATCTATTTATGAGTAACCTAAGTTATACCATGTTCGATGAATTATTCGCAATCAAAGGTGTTTGTAATGAGGACTTTAGTCCTTATAAAAATCTGAGGACTAAAGTCCTCACTACAAACCAATTTTATGGTCGTGATTGAGCGGAAATAACATAAATCACTCTAGAATATGTTGACTGGCAAATTAAACATTTTCAAAAAAAGATGCACCCACTCCGCAAGGAAGTGGATGCAAAACGATCGACTAAATTGACCTAAAAACTCAAAATCCCCTTAATAAGCGTCTTGTAGCTCGTAAAAATCAGGGGAAATGTAGTCTTTCCGTAGCGGCCAGCCCACCCAATCTTCGTTCATCAAAATCCGTTTCAGATTCGGATGTCCTTCGTAGACTATGCCGTACATATCGTAGGATTCCCGCTCTTGAAAGTCGGCTGCTTTCCAAATCCAGTAGACTGATGGCACTCTGGGATCTTCGCGGGGAATAAATACTTTGACGCGGACTTCTTCGGGATGCGAAGCATTGTCCGTCAATTTAGCCAAGTGGTAGACGCTGACTAAATCTTGTCCGGGGCCTTGGTCGTAGGCGCACTGACACTGCATATAATTGAACCCGTAGGCATACAGTGCTGTTGACATCGGAATTAAGAATTCTCGATCGACCTTTAATATTTCCACACCCAAATTATCGGGTGCTAAAGCTTCGTGAGCGAAGTCATTCTGAGTTAACCACTGCGAAACTTTACCTGCTTCAACAATTGAGGTTTCTGTCTCAGCCACGTTCTACCTCCTGTTTTTGTGATGCAAGCAAAGCCGGCGGTACTGGCATTCCCATAGCTTCCGTCAATTCCTTTGGTGGGGCCATCCGGCCGGGAATTGACAAATATTTGCCGTCCAAAATGTCGTCTACTACCTTCATTTTGTGGGGTCTGGTGTAGTAACGATGAGTTGGGAGCAAATTACCACGTTCTTGCATCGAGTCGTTGGCGATTTTTTTGCGCAGTTTGATAATTGCGTCAATAATCGCTTCTGGACGCGGAGGACAGCCGGGGATGTACACGTCTACGGGGATAAGTTTGTCAACGCCTCTGACTGCTGTCGGGGAGTCTACGCTGAACATTCCGCCGGTGATCGTGCAAGCGCCCATCGCGATGACGTACTTGGGTTCGGGCATTTGTTCGTACAGCCGCACCAAGATGGGGGCGTACTTCATGGTGATTGTGCCGGCGGTGATTAGCAAGTCGGCTTGTCGTGGGCTCGATCGAGGTACTAAGCCAAAGCGATCGAAGTCAAAGCGCGAACCAATCAAAGCTGCAAATTCGATGAAGCAGCAAGCCGTACCGTAAAGCAACGGCCACAGGCTCGAAAGTCTCGCCCAGTTATAGAGGTCATCAACTGTTGTCAGGATGATGTTCTCTGAGAGTTGAGACGTGACTTCAGGTCGCTCTGCCGGATTGACAATTAACGATTTTTGTGATTTGTCAGAAGTTAAGACCATTCTAAGGCTCCTTTGCGCCAAGCATATACAAGAGCTATAACGAGTATCGTAATGAAAAACAAGGCTTCGATAAAAGCCAAGAGTCCTAGTTGGTTGAAAGCAACCGCCCAAGGGTAGAGGAAGACTGTCTCTACGTCGAAGATGACGAAGACCAGGGCGAACATATAATATCGGATGTTGAACTGAATCCAGGCTCCGCCGATCGGCTCGACGCCAGATTCGTAGGTAGTCCGTCTGTCGTAGGGACGACTTTTGGGCCGCAGCACCTTAGACGCCGTAAGGGCGAGGATAGGCACTAGGCTGGAAATTAACAGAAAACCTAAAAAATACTCGTAGCCGCTAAGTGCAAACACAGTGAATAATTACTGCCTCTGTGAAAGGGTTCTGTAACTTGTCTTTACGTATTATATCGATTTTGTGTAGCTGAGATTGCCAATTGGTTGAGATTAATCGTCCATCTTCTGCAATAATTTTTAATGTATGTTTTAAGATTAGCTTACCCACTCTGTTTGAGTTATGAGCGATTCAGTCACTGAGACTAAAACCCTGGATCGGCATGAGTGTCGCGCCTGCGGCTATATCTACGATCCGAAAAAGGGCAATCCTAAAATTGATATTGCCCCGGGCACGGCTTTTGAAGATTTGCCTATGACTTGGGTTTGTCCCGTTTGCGCGGGGCGCAAGCCGATGTTTCAAAATCTCGGCCTGCTGGAAGGGGTATCGGGATTCAAGGCAAATCAGCGTTACGGTGTCGGTGTCAACGGCATGACCGAAGGTCAGAAAAGTGCGCTGATTTTTGGCGGCTTGGTCGTTGGTTTTTTGTTGTTACTTAGTATGTATGGTTTGCAGTAAAACGATTGTGAGATTTTGGCAACGAATTGTAATGTTATTGGCGGCTGCGCTCATCTGTACGAGTTGCAGCACGATCGGTTCTGTGAGTTACAACCCCTGGCAGGTAATTGCCTTGCCCACGGAAGCTAATTTACAGGATATCGCCTTTACGGGAAACTCTCAGCACGGCTGGGTGGTGGGTTCTGAGGCGACTCTGTTTGAAACCGCCGATGGCGGTTCTAACTGGAAGCGGATCGCCCTGGATATCGATGATACTAGGTCGCGTTTTGCATCGGTGAGTTTTTCGGGTTCCGAAGGCTGGATTGTTGGTCAGCCTTCAGTTTTGCTTCACACAGAAGATGAAGGCAAGTCTTGGACGCGGATTGCTTTGAGCTCTCAGTTACCCGGTTCTCCGAGTACGATCGCAGCTATTGGCCCAAATACGGCTGATATGACGACGGATGTAGGCGCGATTTACCGGACTACTGACTCTGGCAAGAATTGGAAAGCTGTTGTGCAAGATTCCTTTGGAGTCGTTCGCAATATCAACCGTTCTGAAGATGGAAAGTATGTTGCGGTTTCCTCGAAGGGAAATTTCTATTCTGTCTGGAAGCCGGGACTGGAGACTTGGGAACCTCACAACCGTAATAGTTCTCGCCGCCTTCAGAATATGGGCTTTACCAAGGACGGACGTTTGTGGATGATCGCCCGTGGCGGTCAGATTCAGTTTAGTGATGCCTCTGAGGCCGAAGGCTGGGGAAAACCGTTTTTTCCCGATCGCAAGGCGAGTTGGGGTTTGCTGGACATGGCTTACCGCACTGACAATGAAGTTTGGGTAGCCGGTGGTGGCGGCAATTTGCTGTGCAGCTTGGACGGCGGCAAAACTTGGCAAAAAGACCGCGAAGTTGAGGACGTTCCTGCTAATTTTTACAGGATTGTCTTTATGGGCCCCGATCGCGGATTTGTGATCGGTGCAAACGGTACTCTGCTGAAATATCAAGGTTCAGCACAAGCTGCTTGATAGTAGAATAGTAATAGAGATTGTCTGTCGATTTGTTGTTGAAAGGAGAATTCTAAATGGCTGGTACAACCGGAGAACGTCCGTTTGGGGACATTATTACAAGTATCCGTTATTGGGTAATTCACAGCATCACCATTCCAGCTTTGTTTGTGGCTGGATGGCTGTTTGTGCAAACGGGTTTGGCGTACGATGCTTTCGGAACTCCTCGCCCTAACCAATATTTCACCCCGCAACGGGAAGAACTACCGATTATTTCCGATCGCTTTGAAGCTAAGAAACAAGTCGATCGGTTCATTGGCAAGTAATTTAATAAGGAACTGAAAAAATGACGAGCAGAACCCCAAACAATGAGCCAATTTCGTATCCGATTTTTACGGTGCGGTGGCTAGCAGTTCATACTTTAGGCGTCCCAACCCTTTTCTTCTTGGGCGCGATCGCAGCAATGCAATTTATTCAACGATAGGAGTTTACAATGCCTGAACGCGCCCCTAATCCCAATGAGCAGCCTGTTGAGTTAAACCGGACTTCGCTTTATTTGGGTTTGTTAATGATTTTCACTCTGGGTATTTTGTTCTCCAGTTATTTCTTTAACTAACTGGTGTCTGAGTTTCCTTTAGATAGTTCGATCGAATTTGTTTAACTCTGTATTACTGAGGTGATGGCTATGTCTAGTGGTGGCAAAATTCCTTTGTGGCTGGTAGCTACTGTCGCTGGTCTCGGTGCTCTGAGCATTTTGAGTCTTTTCTTCTACGGCGCTTATGCCGGTTTGGGTTCTTCGATGTAAGGAGAATCTGGCGTATTTTAGACCTCTAACCCTCCTTGAAAAAGGGGGGTTTTGATTATAAAAGAAGGAAGTTCGGCAACGGATGATGTAACGGATTTAACGGATTTAATGAATTTAATAGATGGATGTTGAAGGAAGAGGGACGAGGGAAGTCACCCTCTCACAGCACAAACAGGCTAAATAAACTCCCACCCCATGAGAAAATCTCCCAGAAACCGGGTTTCTTTCCAGATATTTAGCCACCCAACCGAGATTTTGTGAGAAACCCGGTTTCTGAGCCACTGGTGCAATCTCCCAGAAACCGGGTTTCTTTCCAGATATCTCCATAAAAAATTGATTTTTCCCCGATCGGGCTTGCTTTGGAAATTAGGTAAAACTTGCGAGTAGAATGATGCAAGAGCCGATCGCTCGATCGTAGTCCCTAGCGAAATATGACCCCACCGCAGCCACCCCGCAAACCTCAAACCGTCTTGGGTGCTATTACCCAAGCAGTCCAGACAATTGCCAAGGTTAATTTTAACCAGCTAGCGCTGAAACCGAATGCCAAAGTACCCGAACTGTGGGTGCAGGATGCGGGTGCAGCTAAAGCTGAGGTTTATCCGCTATTGGGCGATCGATATCTGTTAGGTCGATCGTCCAAAGCTTCAGATATTGTAGTTCGCAATCCCGTTGTCAGTCACGTACACTTATCCCTATCGCGGGATAGTAGACGACGAACACCTTTTGTAATTAAAGACGAAGACTCTACTAACGGCATTTATCGTGGTAAAAGGCGAGTTAACAACATCTCCCTGCGTCACGGAGACGTGTTCACTTTAGGGCCCCCCGAACTCGCCGCCGCCGTCCGAATTCAGTACATAGATCCGCCGCCTTGGTATTCGGAATTTATCCGTTATAGCTTTTATGGCGTCAGCGGAATCACCGCTTTGATGGCGATGTTGGTAGGTGTGGAATCGACCAAATTTCAAGTACGTCCCTTACCGAGAAGCGTTAACGGCCCCGTGATTGTTTACGCCCGCGACGGACAAACTCCCCTGCGTCCTCCTCAGAATAATGCTCACTTAGAATTAAAGCAATTACAGGATTTTTCGCCTTATTTATCCAAAGCGATACTTGCTTCCGAAGACAGCCGCTACAATTGGCATTTGGGGGTAGATCCGATCGGCATTTTGCGAGCACTTTTAACCAATGTTCGCGGGGGAGGAATTCGCGAAGGCGGCAGCACTTTGACGCAGCAGTTAGCGAGGAGCTTGTTTCGAGATTATGTAGGTACTCAAGATTCGGGCGGACGCAAATTCCGGGAAGCAGTAGTAGCCTTAAAACTGGAGAGTTATTACAGCAAAGATGAGCTGTTGCTGACTTATTTGAATCGAGTGTTTTTGGGAATTGACCTCTACGGTTTTGAGGATGCGTCTCGATTTTATTTTGCCAAGTCGGCGAAGGATTTGAGTTTGTCGGAGGCGGCGACTTTGGCGGGGATTTTGCCGGGGCCAAACAGTTTCAATCCGATTCAAAATTATCAGTTGGCGGTGCAGTATCGCGATCGGGTGATCGAACGGATGCGGGCGATGGGGACGATTTCTCAGGAAGAAGCCGATCGCGCGAGGCGATCGCGAATTGACATCAATCCCAAAGCTCGCCAATATTTGCAAAGTACGATCGCGCCTTATTTCTACAATTATGTATTTGACGAATTGGAGTTTTTGTTGGGGGAGCAGTTAGCCAGAGAAGGCAATTTTATTGTAGAAACAGGCTTAAATCCCCGCCTGCAAAAAGTGGCTGAAGCTTCCCTGAAAAATTCCATAGAAAATGACGGAGCCAGTGCAGGTTTTTCTCAAGGAGCCGTGGTAACTCTCAATACTACAACCGGGGAAGTTTTAGCTTTAGTTGGCGGCGTAGATTATTTGCAAAGTCAGTATAATCGGGCGACGCAAGCTTTGAGACAGCCCGGTTCTACATTTAAGATTTTCACCTATGCAGCCGCCTTAGAGCGCGGCATACCAGCCAGCAAAACTTATTCTTGCGAACCGCTTTCTTGGGGCGGACAAAGTTACAACGGCTGCGAAAGAACCAGTGGCAGTGCTGATATGTATCGCGGTTTAGCACAGTCGGAAAATGCAATTGCTTTGAGAGTAGCACAAGATGTCGGTTTAGACAATGTATTGGGAATGGCGAGACGTTTGGGGATTACATCTCCCCTGCGTTCTTCCCCTGGTTTGGTGTTAGGTGAAAGTGAAGTTAATGTATTGCAATTAACGGGTGCGTTCGGGGTTTTGGCGAACCGTGGTTTGGGAAATCGCCCCCACGTAATCAAGCGAATTATTGACAGCAGCGATTGCAAAGATCGAAGCGAGCTTAAAAATTGTCGGGTGATTTATGACTATCAAAAAGATGGTGTTGCCAATCGGCAGTTAATTTCTGAAGGTGTAGCAGATACGATGACTGATATGCTGCAAGGTGTAGTGCGGGGAGGTACGGGTAGTAGTGCTGCTTTGGGCTTGGGAGAAGCTGGAAAAACAGGCACGACTAATGATAATAAAGATTTGTGGTTTGTCGGTTATATTCCCAGCCAGCAACTGGTGACGGGAGTTTGGTTGGGAAATGATGATAATTCTTCGACTGGCGGAGGTAGTGCAAATGCTGCTCAGTTGTGGGGGGAGTATATGCGGGAAGTGGCGCGTTGAATATAGGTTTGTAGAAGACACGGCGGTTGAAACCGCGTCTACACAGACAAAACCCGGATGATGCGCGGGTTGAAGACAAAGATGGTTAAAATTGAGTTATTTTCTTCAGTCCGCTTGGAGTGGACTTTGTTTGTTTAGGCGCGGTTTCAACCGCCGTCTTCAGTCCGCTTGGAGTGGACTTTGTTTGTTTAGGCGCGGTTTCAACCGCCGTCATTTTTTTGACTAATTCCGATCGCCCTCTCTATAAAACAATACGGTTCACTTAAGAGAGATCCCCCCTAACCCCTTAAAAAGGGGGGGACAAGAATGCTCTCAAAGTCCCCCTTCTTAAGGGGGATGCGAGGGGGATCTCCGGGGCGTAAATAGTGTTAAGTAAACCGTATTGCTCTATAAAACGAGTGACACTCAAATAAGTTACCACAAACAAGTGTCACTAGAAAAAGTGACTGGCAAGGCATTTCCGTTAGCGGTTATACCTAAGAAATAGATGCAAAGAAAGGGTCACTTAATAAACAATGCAACACGAAGTCGCGATCGAATTTGAGGGTGAAATAAGTTACAAAGCTGAAACCCGGATTCTGTCCTCGGTGATCTAAAACTATCTTGAGTATTGATTTAAGTTGAGTATTTATTTAAGTCTATATAAACCCACTTTAGGAGTTTCTGATGAAATTTAGTTTGCTGTCGATCGCGATCGGCTGTTCGAGTCTAGTTGCTCTGGGGCTATCGCAATCCCCCTCCGTTGCAGCACCTGTAACGGTGCACTTTCCTCGGATGCCGAATAGCGGCTACAACTTCGAGTACACCTACAATGTCACTCGTTCTACCAACAATTCTCTGCGGGATGTGGGTGCTCTCCAGCAGTTATTTCAGGGGCTAACCAGTGCCGAAATTGCTAGTGCACCGGGTCTACAGGCGATCGTACCGCTGCTGTCTGCCACTGCCTGCAATGGTCAACCCCTACCTGCTGGAGCCATCAATGCAGGTCGCTTTATGATCAAACGCCAGATCACAGGCAGTGATATTGCCTACAAAATTCGCTTCTGCCAAGCCTTCCCCATCAGCGGAATTGGGAATGAGGCTCGTCTGCAAAGCGCTATTAAAGATACTCTTTGGGCAAATCTAAACTACGTCTCCGGCGTAAACAATATCACCCAAATCAGTATTGCTCGATCGACTAATGCGTGCTTTGGCGGCAGTGGAAATACCTGCTGGCCGTAACATCTACAATCGCCCGAAATTTATTGATCTTACTTACTTACTTAAGGAACATACCATGAAACCCATAATTTCTATTTTAGGCACGATCGCTGCGATCGCCCTTTTCCCCCACATTGCCCAAGCCAGCGCCTACAAAACCAGCGGTGGCAGCACCTTTATTCATATTAAAGAACTTTCTGGTGGCACTGTCGCTATTGGCACAGGCTACTACTTTACATCCGTAGGCGGCACTCAGTGGAAAGGCAACTTCCAGCCGACTAACGTCATTGGCAGTCCCAGCATCATAACCTATATTGGAACCTTCACGGACTTTCGCATGGGGCCTGGTGCACCGCAACAATGTAAGGGCAACCTGACACTACAACGTCCGGTTTCTAACTCGGGCCCTGCGCCCCTCACAGCCACTTGGACGATTACACCTGGTGGGGTCAACTGTCCCTCTCCCGTGGGTTCAATGTTCATGTTCAATCTGACCGAAGCCGTCCCAGTCGCCAATAGCAGCGGCAATTTCCTGGCCAGCAATGCCAATACCATTCGCTCTGAAACCGCAGGCAATGCCACTTGGCCTAAATGGGTTGTCACCGACCCAACGGGGCTCAATTGTCGCAACCCTGCCCCTAGTGGCACTGTCCTTACGACGTTCCCCAACGCTAGCACTATTGATGTCGGTTATCTGGGCCTCAACAGCTTCATCACCCCTGGGGGTGCTTCCTGGCTGCGGGTGCCCAGCCAAAACTGCTTCATCCGCGCCAACACCCAATACATAAAGCCCAAACTGATGCCCTTCTAACAAGAATCTAGCCGCTTATTTTAATCTCTAATTTTTGCTTGGCTAGAGAGGTGTAGGGGCAAACAAGGGCGATATATCACCCTTGTTTGCCCCTATTTTTTCGGGCATTGCTGAATTTAGGTATGATTAACTCGCTATAGCTATCCCTAAAATTTAGAGTAGGGGCAATTCATGAATTGCCCCTATTTTGCCGCTTATTCTACAGTCTGAGAAACTGGCCGACATCCAGACAATGTTTCATGCAAATTGACGACATTTCCGATTACGGCGATCGCCGGGGCTGCAAATCCAGTCGCCTCAACTTGCTCTACAATTGTACCCAAAGTGCCGATCAATTCTTCTTGTTCGGGCCGCGTTCCCCAGCGCACTAAGGCTATGGGCGTTTCTGCACTCAATTCGGCTGCTGTCAACTGACCGATAATGTGAGGCAAATTGTGGATTCCCATGTATACTACAATGGTTTCGGAGCCGCGGGCGATCGCCTGCCAATTTACTTCCGGCCGATATTTTCCGGCTGATTCGTGGCCGGTGACAAAGGTGACTGACGAACTGTACGATCGATGTGTGAGAGGAATTCCCGCGTAAGCCGGGGCCGCAATCCCAGAAGTTACACCGGGGACGACTTCAACCGCAACTCCAGCTTTTACCAACTCTTCCATTTCTTCGCCGCCGCGCCCGAAGATAAACGGATCGCCGCCTTTGAGACGAACTACGATCGCATTATCTTGAGCTTTTTCGATCATTAGCTGAGTTGTTTCGTCCTGCATTAACGAGTGACGGCCTCTGCGTTTGCCGGCATCAATTCGCTCTGCTTCGGGGTTGATTGCTGCCAAAATTTGAGGACTGACTAAAGCGTCGTAAATCACCACATCCGCGCACTCTAACAGAGCTTTTCCCTTTAAAGTCATCAAACCCGGGTCTCCGGGCCCTGCACCTACCAAATACACTTTACCTAAAGACATTTTTCTTACTTCCTTGACCTCTTTTGTGTCTTTGCGATTCATTTTTGAATTAAATCCCGAATTAAGTCTGCTAATTCTACACTTGCGCCTAGAGGATTTGCGAGATGAAGTTCTACCGTAGGAAATTGCTGCTTTAACTCTGCGACATTTTTGCCGATCGCATCTGTAATTCCTCCATTGAATAGGAAGTATGGCACAATTCCGATTTGCTGCTGTCCACCACGAACCAAACTGTCGATTTGTTCTGACAAACTCGGCTTCACAGACCAATAAGCTGTCAAAGCACCGAGTTTGCTGGCAATTTCTTCAAAAGTCGAGTTGCCTCCGGGGCGACGGCTGCCGTGAGATAGTAAAATCCATTTTGGGGACAGCAGATTGGAGGCAAAAGCCACCTCTTGCATCTGAGTTTTTAGCAAGTTTGTTAAGCCTGCTTCCTGGGAACCTAAATGCGGGCGCAGTTCAATTTTTAGCTTGTCACCAAAAGTTTTTTGGGCAATTTCTACCTCAGCAGGTATGTCTTCGGCGACATGAACTCCCGGTAATAGAAATACGGGCAGGATTTGCAATTGTGCCAGTCCCAGCGATAGAGTACGATCGCCAAAACGGCAAATTTGTTCGTGGAGTGGTACGGGGCCGAGTTCTAGGGTAGCGGTTGCGACTGTCACCGATGAGTCGGGCCATTTTTGGGACAGCAGTTGACCGAGGTTTTCCAAACCGATTTGGGGTCTGGGGTCACGACTGCCGTGGGAAACTAATAAGTAAGTCGATCGCAATTTCAATATGGATTTGATGTTAATGGTCGATGATGTTGAATAATTCTAACATCTGGGAGCCGAAATTCCTAAAAAAATATAACACCGATATCCCCGACTTCTCTAAGAAGTCGGGGGGTGCATCTCAATGAGTGCAAATATATTTGTAGGGGCGAAGCATGACCGCAATCAATATGGGATTATAACTAATAAGTTATATACGGTCATGCTTCGCCCTCTTCACTCATTGAGATGCACCCATTTTGATTAACCTTTGGGAGCAGGATCGGCGACGTACTTGAAAGTAGGTTCAGAGTTCAAAGCATTGGGTTCATCCTTGCCATCACTAGACAAGTTAAAGAACAAATCTACTGTTGAATCTGGCGCGATATTTCCGAACAGCGGATCGGTAAGTTTGCCCATTGCTTGCAGAGCATTCATGAACATTTGAGTGTGGGAAATTTCCCGAGTCAGCAAGAAGTGCAGCGTCTTTTTGGTTCCGGCATCCGGCGCTAGTTTAATCAATGCTTCGTAGGTTTGGCGAGCTCCTGCTTCCGCACCGATATTAGCGCGCAAATCGCGGACAACATCGCCACCTTCGTTGACATAAGCAGCACTCCAAGCTTGACCTTGGCTGTCCAACAAGTGCGGGCCTACACCGCGCACAGCAAACAAAGTGCTTTTGTAAGCATCTGTTTGGTCAACATTTTTGGTGTGAGCTTCAATTAGTTTACCAACCATTTCTAAGTGGCTGAATTCTTCGATCGCAATATCTTGGAGCATATCCTTAATCTCTGCATTTTCACAGTGAAAGGACTGCACCCAGTATTGCAGAGCTGCTGTCAGTTCTCCGGTGGCTCCGCCAAACTGTTCTAGCAGCAATTGGGCAAAACGGGGGTTGGCTTCGTCTACTGTTACCGCAGCCATTAATTGTTTTTTGTGAAAAAACATCGATCGATACCTCTATTTAGTTCGGTTGTTACAGTCGTCAGATTGCAGACTTGTATCTGTGTTTACCTTCAGCATCCATTGTGCGACAAGCGAGATAGTCGAACCTCGCTCGCTGGATACATCTCACATGAGAGATTTATCTGCTTTTAGATAGAGTTAAGTGATTGACTGTTAACTGTTAACTGTTAACTGTTAAGTAGGTGGGTACAAATAAAAATTAGATGGGGAGATGGGGAGGGCGGGTTTTGACACAGATCAACTGGCTTGTATCATAGATTATTTGCTAAACCCGCCCCTACCAGATACTATTGTTTTTTTCCAATGACCTACTCAACTGTTAACTGAAAATTTGGCAGCAGTATTGTTGTTGCACTCGGTTAATTTTGCTGACAGGGCATCGAGGTGGCGCACCCACTGAATGCCGCCCACCCAACTGCGAGATGGCAGGTGTCCGATTGGTGCTTTTTGAGTAAATTTAATTTGTCCTGAAGCGATAGCAGAGTTGTATGTCGGCCAGTTTACCCGATCGCAAAATCTGATATAGTCTCCCTTAACGCTTTCGTAAATCTGCTTTTGGACGCTGAAGCCAAACTGAGCTTGACTATAATGTAGCCACAGGCGATCGACTATTTGCAAATCTTCGCACGGTAACTTATAAATTTGGCTGATTTCTAGCTGAGTTCCCGGTGTCAGCGACAGAGATTGACACATGACTGTCCAAGTTTCGCGATCGGCTTCTTTCCACTTTTTACTTGACAAATAATCTCGCAGTTTGGTATAATCAACTCCCCTAGCAGAAAGTAGGGTTAATTCAAGATTTGAAATCATAGATAAGGACAAAATTTCTGCGGAATTGGTGGCGGATTTTGCCAACAAAATCGGAGGTTCAGGAGTTTGTGGCGCGTTGAGATTAGCTGAGTTGGGGCTATCAACGATCGTAGGGGCGATCTGCATTTTGAGCGAAAGAAAAACTTGAGGGTGAATATCTAAAGCTGCATTGATATCTTGCAAAACTTCCTCAGCAAAACCGTACCGCTGACTGAGAGGAGTTTGTAGCAATTTATCTAAAATTTCACCTAACTCATTGCTAATACTTGTGCCTTTGGGAAGAAACTCGCGCCACCACCAGCGCTCGGTTTTATAGTCGTACATATCCAATGGCGGAACTTGCGTCATCAGGCGAATACAAGTAACACCTAAACTGTAAAGATCGCTAGCTGGAAATACTTTACCGCGCATTTGTTCGGGTGCTACATAATCTTGACTCCCGATGAGCGTTGCTGGACGAAGTATCGCTGTATCAGTCATTAGTTTGGCAATGCCGAAGTCGATCAATACGAGTTTGTTGTCGGACTGGCGGCGGATAATATTTTCTGGTTTGATGTCGCGGTGAATGACGCGCTTGTCGTGGATGAATTGCAGTATGGGCAGTAAGTCTTGCAGCAGTTGCCAAATTTGAGCTTCATCGTATGTACTTTCGTCTAATTCTTGTTTGAGAGTCGGCCCTTCTATAAACTCTTGAACTAAATAAATCTGGCTTTCTTGTTGAAAGCAGGCTAATAAGTTGGGGATTTGTGGGTGTTTTCCAAGTTCGTCTAAACGGATGGCTTCTTGGTGAAATAATTCGACGGCTTTCTTGAAAATTTCGGGATCGCGATCGTAAAAATGAAATTGCTTGACTGCGCAGCGGGGATGAGATGGGATGTCTTCATCTATTGCTAGGAAGGTTTTGCCAAATCCACCTCTACCTAAGAGTTGCATCGGGCGATATCTCTGTCTGAGTAATAGGTTAGATCCGCAGCTTAGGCAATGTTCTGCGGTGTCGGAGTTTTCGGGTTTTTGACATTTTGGATTTAGGCAGTAACTCATAGGGATTTTATATTTAGATTTTTTTTAACGAACCGCGAAGGCGCGAAGGGCGCGAAGGAAGAGGGAAGAGGGAAGAAGGAAGAGGGAGGGTTATGATAACTTATGCAGTGGGTATACAAGGCTATTTTAATGTGCTGGGTTGAATCGGGATGCTGGGAAAGTTACCGATCGCACTGATCGGTGCTGTTGGGGCGTCTGATAGTTGCCGATCGCCTTCGCGACAAAATCGTGCTAAAGTCTTACTGTGTCTGGAATTGGATGCTCTGTGTATCTGTCGGTTTCGGGATGTTCAGAAATATTTCAAATTTTTTTTGCTTTACCCCTAGACTTGTGCTGATATGTGATGCTATAGTTAAAGACGTTATGGCGAGTGTAGCCAAGTGGTTAAGGCAGTGGTTTGTGGTACCACCATTCGTGGGTTCAATTCCCATCATTCGCCCTTTTGATTTTATTGTGCAGATAGGACGTACGGTTGAAACCGCGCCTACACAAACGATGTCCGCCTCCGCGGACTGAAGAAGGTAACGCGATTTTAATCGTCTTCGTCTTCAACCCGCGGAGGCGGGTTTCGTCTGTGTAGACGCGGTTTCTAACCGCCGGATCTTCCGATGTGCTAATCTTAAATCCAATCTAAAATCAAAAATCTAAAATCTAAAATCAAAATATGCCATCTTTAGTAGCAGAAGATTGGGGATATAAATTTAGTGGCGATCGCACGATTAGTAAGTTTATTGGCCAAGTTGAAGGAGACGCGGCTTTAGCGAAATATTCCGATTGGGAATGCAGAGATCGGGCGGAATTTGTAATGTCGGAGATAGCCGGCAAATCCTCCAGTCTTTTTTATGTGCGTCGCCAAAAGGTAAATGAGAGATTTTCTGAGGAAGAAATCTGGGAATTGCTGATTGCTACGGATCGAGATGATTTTAAATTACCGGAATTGCTGCAAAAAGCCGATCGAACTTTACGCCTGTTAGCAACTGTACGCATTGAAGATGGAATCGGCGGCTTGAAATTGCTGGATGCTGGTTTGGTGGCGCTTCCTAGAGGTAGAAAAGATGGCTATGCTTTGGCGGTAGAGTTGCGACTTTTGCCGAAAAGTCGTAGCGTAGCGGGGCGTCAGCCATCGCCAATTCCCGCAAAGTCGATCGCCCGCGTCCAACAAATGCCATTCTGGGACGAGAGACATATACCGACAACTGAACAATTAAAAGTTTGGCACACTTTCTTAAATGTCGAAAAACGCATCGCCGAAGCGCGTCAATTTTGCGTACCTTTCCGCGCTCATAACTACGGTTCCGGCTTCAAAATCGTTACTTTTGAAATCGATCGCAATTCTGCAACTCTTGACGGCTACGATGAGAATCCCTTACAAATCGGCGACTTTCGCGAAAGGCTGAAAAAGGCCAGAAATGAAGACATTATCTTGTTTGATTCGCCGCCCGGAAGCAGAAGTGGCCGCGATGGCGAGACTTTAGGTAGCATTGCGGAAATTGAGTTTGATCATGGTAAATTACGGATTAAGTTAGATGTTGATTTGGGCGATCGCCTGGCGGGTGGCAGATATCAATTGCCCAAACAAGGATTTTTGTATTTCGAGGCGGCGGGCGATATCAGTCAGATCGATCGCAAAAAGAAAGCTTTAAAGATGCTGACAGATGGCCGCGCTCAAAATCCCTATTTAAGCGAGTTTTTATTCGACTCTTCCCAGGCGAGATATCCCGATAAACTGGTTAAGTTGGATCGGGAAGACTTATTAAATCGCAATGCTAATGATGATCAACTCGCCGCCGTTGAAATGGTGCTTTCGGCGCGGGATTTAATTTTAATTCAAGGGCCTCCGGGCACCGGGAAAACGACGGTGATTGCGGAAATTTGCTATCAAATTGCGCGTCAAGGCGGGAAAACTCTCATTGCTTCTCAGGCTAATTTGGCGGTTGATAATGCTTTGAGTAGGTTGGTGCACAATCCGGCAATTCGGGCTTTGCGGAAGGGAAAAGCTCATAAGGTGCAGGAGGAAGGCCAGCCGTTTTTAGAAGAAAATGCGATCGGCACTTGGCTACAAAATACAGCGACTGATTGCGAACAAAAACTGTCGCAGCGTCGGATTAATGTCACATCTTTGCAGCGGTTGCTGGCAGATTTCGACAGATTTAATGCCTACTCTGCCGCCGAGAGAGATTTTTTTAAGGGATTAAAACATCTCCACGATAGTCAGGCAGATTTTGAGGAAAAGTTAACCGCACAATCAGCAGCGTATCAATTAAGTTTAACTGCCAAAAGCGAGATTGAATCTTTAGTTGATGGGCTGGCAAATCTGCTGTCTGCGCCGGAGATTAACTGGGAATCTTCGGAAGTTGCCGAGTTTATGCCGAAACTAAAACCTTATTCGGAAGGCAATGTTTTAGTCGAAAACTTTATGGCTAATGTGCGGATTTGCGTCAATCATGCTATTCAAATAGGTTTCGATCGCCCTAGTTGCGGCGCGTTTGGGATTGCGGTTTGGTTGCGCGAAACTGTAGCACCGCAATTATCCGAATTTGAGACGGCGGGCGATCGCGCCCAAGAGGTTTGTCACGCGATGTCAACGGTTGTGGAGTCGCTGCGGGCGTCGCGTCAGTTGTCGGATGCAGTGAATCAGCTACAGTTGGGCGACAAGCAAAATCAGACACACCGTCACAATCTCGAACAGAAAATCAGTAATTTGGAACTGCGAAAAGCGGAAATTGCGTCGGTTGTCGTCGCCGTTGCGGGATGGATTGAGACAGCAGATACGGGACTTTATGAAGTTGTGAAAGCTTGCTGGGAAACGGGCGCGATACTGACTGATGATATGGTAGAATTGCCCGCAGGATTGTTTAAAATTGCCAGACAGCTCAAATTGCCGATCGTCCCGCCGAAGTGTAAAGTCAGTTTGCCCGATTTGGAAAGACTGCAAAAGGCGATCGCCCATGAAGCCAGCGCGGGTTTTAAGGACATTCAAGGGCAGCAGTTCCGATTTAGCGAGTTTTTGCACCTAAATTTGAGTCAAACGCCGATCGTGCTCACTACGGGCGATCGCGCGCAATGGCAACAACTAGCCAGAGACTTCGCCAGCTATACCCAAATTAGCCCAAGTCAGCGCAAATTCATCCTCGAAAAAGCTGACACTTTCTTAGCTAACGTCCAACAATTTTACAGTCAATCATTGCAGCCAAATCAAATCGCAGAAACCTTCGATCGTCTAGTCAAAGAATTGCTGCATACTCTTCTCGGAAACGCCCGCCAGTGCATAGTTCCCCTGAAAACCGAAACCGAACAACAACTAATTAAACAGCAACAGTTATTAGATAAAATCGGTCAAACCGTGAGTCAGCAACAAATATCCGCCGCCCAAGTTCAAGTTGAAACCGCGCAGCAAGCAGCGAACTTAAAAATTAGCGAAGTTACGAATCTCTTACAAGCAATTGTCGAATTACCAAACGTACCAGAAAAGTTGCGGATTCTCGCCGAACAATATCTCGCGCAAAAGTCGAACATTTGGGAGCAACCGCAGCATTTTGTCAAGCAAATTGATGTTTGGAAAACCAGTGCAATTCAGCTTGAAAAAACCATTGCTGACTTAGATCCGTTCGGGATTTTGGAAATTGTCAAAACTACTCTTAACGAGCAATTATCACCGCTGCAAATTGCCGCCACAGCTTCGCAGCAGCACCTCGCGACACTTCAAACAAAATTGAGCGAAATCACCGCTCAACTGCAACAGCAGCAACCAACAGCAGCATTAATTGTGGAGAGAAAGTGGTGGGAATCAGCATGGCAAAATATCCCGATTAAATACCAAATAGAAGTCCCCAGTACCGGATTATTCAGCGTAGATTTTTTAAGCAAAATCAAGCGATTATTCAAACATTGGCAACGGGAATTAGAACGAGAAAAAACAGGCTTAAATCGTTCTCAAACCTTCGTCACAGATTGGATTGAGAAACTCGGCAATCCATCAGAAAAAGACCGTCAAGATTTAAAGCAAATTTATATTGACAATGCCAACGTCATCGGCATTACCTGCGTCCAAGCTGCCAGCTTTGATTTTAGCAAAAACTTTCCCAGCTTTGATGCAGTGATCATTGACGAAGTTAGTAAATGTACTCCACCAGAGTTATTAATTCCCGCTTTGAAAGGCAGAAAATTAGTATTAGTGGGAGATCATAGACAATTACCGCCGATGTTTAATCAAAGTACGATCGATGATATTGCCGAAGACATCGGTTGTACCGGAGATGAACTAAGTTTTATCAAAGAATCGCTGTTCAAAATATTGTTTGAAAAAGCTGATAACGGCATCAAAAAGATGCTGACAACTCAATACCGAATGCACCCTCAAATCATGGGCGCAATCAATCAGTTTTACCAGCAAAAGCTCAACTGCGGGATTTTGGAAGCAGACACGAGGCGCGCGCATCATCTCGCAGGTGAGATCATCAAAGAAAACAATCACATCCTGTGGGTGAAAACGCCCGTGGGACAAGGGTTTGAGGAGGGGAAACAGGGTACTTCGCGGTTGAATGTGAGGGAGATTGATGCGATCGAGCTTTTGTGCGAACAGATGGAAAGCGCTTGGCGGCCTAAAATGGTAGAGGGTGAACCGCCGAAGGAAATCGGGATTATCACTTTTTACGGTGCTCAATTGAACGCAATTAAGGATAGAATCGCCGCCGAAAGATTCCCATCTTTGAGTATCCGCACAGGTACGGTTGACATCTTTCAAGGCATGGAAAGACCTGTGATTATTGTCAGCACAGTGTGCAATAATATTAGGGGCGATATTGGATTTGCTAAGGAACCGGAACGGGTGAATGTGGCATTTTCCCGCGCTCAAGAATTGCTAGTAGTTGTCGGCTGTCACGATTTATTTACCCAACAAACAGGTACTGTCGGAAAAATGTATCAGGAAGTTTCAAAAACAGTGCGTCACTGTGGAGGTTTTGTAGATGTTGCTAGCGTCATCGGCTAAACAAATTGACTCAAATTTAAGTTCGCTAGCCGCACAAATCGAGCAACAAAATCCGGGTTTGTCAGTGTTGGCGGCGCGTCAATTCCGCTTTGCAATCCGCCAAACTCCGCTGGAGGTAGCGATTAGTGAACCTCGCGAGTTTAATGTATTGGAAGAGTTCATTTTGCGGGCGGGCGTGGAGTTTGATCCGGCGCCGACTTTGCAGGAATTGGCTGATTTGCTGGGGTTGGATCAGGTTTTTGTGAAGACTGCGGCGACGAATTTGGTTAATTTGGAGATTTTGGAGGTGGCGGAAAATGGTAAAATTAGGATCGCACCTCTAGGCCAAGATTTTTCTGAAAAAGGTGCAGTTAGTCGATCGCAAATCCAATCAATCTACGCCATTTCCGATCCGTTAAACCAAACTCTCACCTTCAAATTCGATGCTGTAGCCACAGAATCGGTCAACTTACCAGATTTAGCAGATTTCGTATCCCTCGAACATCAAATTAGCGACCTTGCGGACTTAAGCATAGCAGAAATCCAGCCGCTCATCCAAGCTTCCGGCTTAGGGATTCACGTCCCCGAAAACGGCAAAATCGTCTCTAAGTGCGATGTCGTCGGCGATGATTTGGATATTTGGCAGATTGTATCAGTTTTTGTGTTGCTGGATGCGATCGAAAATCAAACAACCATCCAACTCCGACAAGGAAAACAAATATTAGAAACAGCATCAAATCGGCTAAATGAGCTCGAACCTCAGCATAAATTGTTATTGAATGAATTGTGCAAATCCACCGCAGAAGATGTTATTTTGGAAGAACCAGAAATAATCGCCACTCCAAAAACTCGGAAACCTGCATCTAAAAAGAAACGCAAGGAAACAGAGTCAGGAAACAAGACATGATAGAGGAGACGGCAGTGCCGTGTCCCTACCCAAAATAACCTTGTAGGGACACGGCACTGCCGTCTCCTAATTTCCACCCAAAATAACTAATTTCTACCCAAAATAACCTTGTAGGGACACGGCACTGCCGTCTCCTAATTTCTATCCAAAATAACTAATTTCTACCCAAAATAACCTTGTAGGGACACGGCACTGCCGTCTCCTAATTTCTAATAATTCCGATGTAACCGGAAACGATATAATATGAGGACTTCAGTCCTGACTAACGAACAGAGGAGGTAATTGTGCAATGGACAAACTAGCTCAATATCGTCAATACGTTCAGACATTAATCACCCGTTATGCCGAAGACGATGTTTCTAATGATGAAGTCGAAGTGCAACTTATCTGCGACACAGAACGAGATCATTATCAGTGGATGAATGTCGGCTGGGAACACCTTAACCGGATTTATCAAACCATCATTCACATTGATATCAAAGATGGAAAAATCTGGCTTCAACAAAATTTGACAGAGCAAAATCCAGCGGAGGAATTAGTTGAGATGGGAGTACCAAGAGAGGATATTATTTTGGGATTGCAACCGCCATACAAACGGCCGTATACTGATTATGGTGTAGCATAATATAGGTTCGTAGTGAGGACTTTAGTCATTATAATCTGAGGACTTCAGTCCTCACTACAAACACCTAGATTCTCGTTATTGAACGGACACAATATTACTGAGCTTTAACGCATTTCAGCATCCGCAAAGTAGCCGCCGCTGCGTAATTGCGCTTTGCAGAATCATCGGGAGCAAAACGAGTTCCAACTTCGTTAAGAGATGAAGCCACACCACAATAAGTAGACATTTGATTAATAATAGCAGCAGCCCAATGATTTTGAGTATCTGAAAAAGTTTTAGGCTGATCTTTCCCAATTAAATTTGGCTGCATTCCCCGCGCGGATAAACCAAATTCTGATGCTCTCCGTAGTACGGCCATCAATTCAGCACGAGTGACTGATTGCATCGGTTTAAATGTTCCATCTGTATAGCCACTAACTATTTTATTGTCCCGCGCAAATTGCACTTTTCCGGCACTCCAGCGCGTGCTGTCAACGTCGCTATAGGGACGGATAGAAACATTGCTGGGGAATGTGATATTAGCACCTTGGATTCCTTTCAATGATTCCAATACTAAAGATACTAATTGCTCTCTGGTAACAGCAAGTTGCGGCCGAAAGGTATTATCTTGAGCAAATCCGGCGACAAATCCCAGCCCCACAGCTTCTTTGATTTCGGAAGCGTAGATATCGCTAGCAATGTCTCCAAATGTATTCCCGCCAGTATTTCCGCCAGTATTTCCGCCAGTATTTCCGCCAGTATTTCCGCCAGTATTTCCGCCGGTATTGCCAGTTTCTCCCGGTGCGGATTCCTTGCTAGTGAAGTAGAAGTGCCCTAGCATTTTGCCTTGATAAGCTCTTTTTGTCAAGCGCCAAGCAGGATCGAGAGTAATTTTCATAAAGCCGTTAGTATCGCCGTTTGTGCGGCCGATAATTATCGGTTGAACGTTGGGATCGATGGAAGTTCCCATTAGTAAAACATTGCCATCAATGCTTTGCACACTTAGACTATATTTTAAGCCTAAATCTGTGCCTGCCATCCGAATAGAAAAGCCGTTGCTGTCGGTGGCGCGGCCGCAAATGCCGGTGAAATCGAAAGTAGCTAATAACGGATTGACTACGATGGGATTGGAGCCGCTTTCGCTCCAGCATTTGCGTCTGTCTGTGACCTGTTCTACAATTAGTAGTTGGTAGCCAGTCAAACCGCCGGGTTGGGCGATCGCAATTACTCGATCTTGGTTAATTTCGGTTTCGTCAAATGTATATGCTTTCGCTGGGGCGATCGCCCCGAGTGTTAAAATTGCTGAACCGACAAGTGCGGCTGCTGCTCGTACCAGTGAATGTTTCATAGTTTTTCCCCATTTACCCCTTATTTTGATCAGACCTATCTAGAATATGAAAAGGTCGCGCCCTTCAGACAACAAGATAGAATTTTACCATTTCTTGTTCCGGTGATGCTAGGTGCGATCGGACAAATATTAGAAAATTCAATACGGTGCAGTTAAGTATGATCTCCCTGGCGCCCCCTTGAAAAAGAGGGGGACAAGAACTCGATCAAAGTCCCCCTTGCTTTCGGGGGATTTAGGGGGATCTCTTATAAAAAAACGGTGCGTTACACTCTTGTTAACGCACCGTAAAACAAATATTCAAAAAGTAGCTTTTTTTCTAGCGAAACATACTGCTAACAGAACTATCTTCGTGAATCCGCCAAATAGTTTCTCCCAACAAATTCGCTACCGAAAGCACTGTCAACTGCGGGAAATGGTTTTCTGGTGGGACAGGAATTGTATTCGTCACAATTACTTCTTCCAACACTCCACTAGACAAACGCTCGATCGCTGGAGGCGAAAAAACCGCATGAGTAGCACAAGCATAAACCTGTCTTGCACCTTCGCGGCGCAACAATCTCGCGCCTTCACAAATCGTGCCCGCAGTGTCGATCATATCGTCCACCAACACCGCTGTTTTGCCCCTAACATCCCCGATGAGGTTCATCACTTCGGCGACGTTGTGAGCTTGACGGCGCTTGTCAATAATTGCCAGTGGCGCGTCATTCAGCTTTTTGGCAAAAGCTCTAGCACGGGCGACTCCGCCAACATCTGGCGAAACCACAACAATATCGGTCAACTGTTTGCTCTTGAGATAGTCTAGGAGTATCGGCGACCCGTAAACGTGGTCGAAAGGAATGTCAAAATAGCCTTGAATTTGAGCGGAGTGCAAATCCATTGCCAAAATGCGACCGGCCCCAGCTTCAGTAATCAAATTAGCGACTAATTTTGCAGTAATCGACTCTCGACCGGCGGTTTTGCGGTCAGCCCTAGCATAGCCGTAGTAGGGAATCACGGCAGTAACTTGTCTTGCCGAAGCGCGACGACAAGCATCGATCATAATTAATAATTCCATGAGTCGATCGTTCACCGGACAGCAAGTTGGCTGAATCAAGTAAACATCGCAACCGCGAATCGATTCTTGAATTTGAACGTAGAGTTCCCCATCAGCGAACCGCTTGCGAACCATCGGCCCCAAATCTATCCCCAGATAGCGAGCCACCTCTTGGGCGAGGGGAACATTAGCAGAACCGGAGAACAGTCGCAGACGGTCGTGAGCAGAAACCGGCGGCTCGGGAAGCGGAAGCGGTAAAGTAGCAGAACGGATCACAGCAGGCCTCTTGCAAGACGTTTATTCAACCGCCATATTAGCATCTGAAACTCCAAATTTCGCAAGCCTAAATCAGTTGTATAACAAGTTTGTATCAAAAACGGTTTTTTTGATTGAAATAAATGGTTGACGCTAGCTATGTATGGCAATTTATGCCAGATTAAATTTCGGCACGATCGAGCTGGCGATCGATCGAAAAGTAACAAACTTGCAAAATACTGCAAAAAAGTCAAGAATCGGAAGTATACTCCAGATTCTTGATGTCTGGCAAAGCAAGGTAGAAATCGATGAGCTTAAGAGAACGCATTGACGCAGAAATTAAAACAGCGATGAAGTCGAAGGACAAAGTTCGCTTGGAAACTGTTCGGGGCATCAAGAAATTTATTCTCGAAAAAGAAGTCAGCCTTCGTCCCTCCGGGCAAGAGACGCTGACAGAAGCTCAAGAGTTGGAAATTTTGATGCAGATAGCCAAACAGCGCCGGGATTCGATCGACCAATACCGCAAAGGTGGCCGCGAAGATTTGGTGGCACAAGAGGAGGCGGAGTTGGTAATTCTGGAAGAGTATTTGCCACCGCAGATGTCAGACGAAGAGGTGAGTAAAATCGTTGACGAAGTAATTGCCTCGGTGGGTGCTACTTCTGCCAAAGAGATGGGCAAGGTGATGGGCAAGGCAATGCAGCAGCTTAAAGGCAAAGCAGATGGTAATAAAATTCAAGACATGGTGAAAGCAAAGCTTAATCCTTAGTCATTGGTTATTGGTCAGTAGTCAGTGGTCATATCAATTCCGGTTGCAGGGCGAATTAATCTAACCCGGAATCAGGATACGGCAGTGCCGTGTCCCTACAATTAATCTAGTGCGCAAGAAACGGCATCTTGAGTGTCCTTGCTTATCCTTCCGGCGCAGCCGAAATTGAGATCATTGCTTCAGAACAAAGAATGTGGGGGCTCTTCCCCCCCGTGGTTGTCCCTCCTTAGATTTATCCAAAAAAACTGGTTGCTGAAACTTGCATAAAAAAACATAAAATGCTAACTTTGGTCGGGACTGGGAACTACAGACAGTGAAGTACGATATTGACGACTAAAGATTTAGGATTTTAAGTCTGCCAGCGATCGCCTATTATTTAACAGTTTCTACCTAAACTTATGCAGCCACCTATTGCTATTGGAACTATTCTACAAAACCGCTACCGCTTGCTAAATATTTTAGGTCAAGGAGGATTTGGCCGCACTTATTTAGTGGAGGATTCGGGCCGGTTTCAAGAACGCTGTGCCCTGAAAGAATTGATTCCGGTGCAAAGCGGGCCTTACATTTTGGAAAAATCGAAGGAATTGTTTCTTAGAGAGGCGGCAATTCTTTATCAAATTGCGCATCCACAAATTCCCCAGTTTCGGGCAATATTTGAAGAGAATCAGCGTTTGTTTTTGGTGCAGGATTATGTGGAAGGGATGACTT
The DNA here is from genome assembly GCA_949127775.1 of Oscillatoriales cyanobacterium PMM_0080. Lineage (GTDB taxonomy): Bacteria > Cyanobacteriota > Cyanobacteriia > Cyanobacteriales > Microcoleaceae > Microcoleus. The sequence continues at coordinate 1,017 of CASBQF010000404.1, read as the reverse complement.
ACCGCGAACTGTTGGTCGATCGAGCTTCCACAGGCCGCACCTTCAGTGAAGCCGAAGTCTTGGTATTTATCCGGCAAATGCTGCCGGTACTGGCTCACATCCACGCCCGCGGTATCATCCACCGCGACATCTCGCCAGAAAATATCATCCTCCGTGAAAACGACCAGTTGCCGGTACTGATTGACTTTGGAGTGGTAAAAGAACTCGCCACCAAAGTCTTGTCTCCCGAAGGCACAGCCCACGCCACAACTGTGGGTAAAATCGGCTATGCGCCGATCGAACAATTGCAAAGTGGACGAGCCACAGCCAGCAGCGATCTGTATGCTTTAGCTGTAACGGCGATCGTCCTGTTGACGGGAAAAGAACCGCAAGAATTGCTTGATCAAACAACGCTTCAGTGGAATTGGCAACAGCAAGTTCAGGTGAGCCCGGGTTTAGCTTTGGTGCTAAATCGGATGTTAAATCGCTCTCCGGGCGATCGCTATCAATCTGTCAGCGAAGTCGCCCAAGCACTCGACGGGCAAACGAGTCCTCATCCTCAGTCTAGCCAGTCAACAGTACCGCCCGCGCCACCGGTATCTGCGTCAAACCCTTCGGAAATAGCAACGGTGGCCATAGGCCGTGCGCCCGAACCAGTCGCCCAGAGTATGCACCCTCAAAACCAGCCAGATCCGGTAATTGAGCCGACTGGTGGCAATATTTGGGACAATCCCGCTGCGGCGATCGGACTATTGGCAGGCTTAGTAATCTTGACAGGCTTCGGTTCCTGGGCATTAGTAGGCTCATTTTTGAACAACAATCCGCGCCCCAAACCGACTGCGACACCAGAACTCATCACTCCAGCGCCGACACTAACTCCCATACCAAACCCGGAACCTTTACCAAGCCCCAGCCCAAGCCCAGAACCTTTACCAAGCCCCAGCCCCAGCCCAGAACCTTTACCAACCCCAACCCCAGAACCTTTACCAAGCCCCAGCCCAGAACCACCTTCGGAACCAAGCCCACAGCCACCCTCGG
>CASBQF010000403.1 GCA_949127775.1 Oscillatoriales cyanobacterium PMM_0080 | reverse complement strand
GTCAACCAATTTAGCGGCACAAATTCCAATCTGCAAGCAGTTCAGAGTTTGTTCGGGGCCGGCCAACTGACGCAAATAGTGGCAGATATCGCCCAAAGAACCGGCTTGGATAACACAACAGTACAGGCGATGATCCCGGTGTTAGTGCCGATCGTCCTCAACTTGCTGCAAACCGGTGGCAACGCCCAAAATCCAGCCCAGGGCGCAAATCCTGTTTTGAATGCGTTTTTAGATGGAGATGGAGACGGCGACGTAGATATTACTGACGCCATGTCGATGGCTAGCCGCTTTTTGAATAAGGGCTAATTGCGTTAGATTTTGATTTAAGAGCGGGCGAATGGAATTCGCGCCTATACAAACAAAACCCGCCTCCGCGGGTTAAAGACAAGGCGGTTAAATTACGTTATCCTCTCTTAGTCCGCGCACCATCCGGACATCGTTTGTGTAGACGCGGTTTCAACCGCCGTTTTATCCTAAGCGTATTGAATTATAGACGAATTTGCCATGACACAAATTCTCGATCGCGAAACCATCGATCAGCGAGTAGTGCTCGGTGGCAATTGGAATCAGTTTAAGCTAATCCAGAAAGCTTCGGAAGATTCACCCGGAGTTAAGCTATCTTTTTTTGCAGGGGCGATAGAGATTCTAATGCCGGGATTCCAACATGAAAACTTTTCGGAAATAATCGGCTACCTGGTGACTACTTTTCTGCTAACACAGGGCATCAGATTTTACCCTTCTGGTTCGATGACACAGGAGAAAACCCCAGAAGTTTCAAGCCAAGCAGACAAATCGTTTTGTTTGGAGACAGCCAAATCAATCCCCGATTTGTCGATCGAGATAGTTTATACCAGCGGCGGACTCAACAAACTATCAAAATATCGAGCTTTGGGCGTCCCGGAGGTGTGGTTTTGGGAAGATGGCACGCTGCGGTTGTATCACCTGCGAGAAGATGGTTATGAAGAAGTAATTCAGAGTGAGTTATCAGGATTGGAAACGCTGAATATCGACTTGTTGAAACGCTGCATTTTGATGGGCGAGACTGATTTGGCTGAAGCAGTGAAAGTTTTCGGACAGGGCTGATTAGCTAAGTTAGGACTTACCATAGGAGCCCAGAAACCGGGTTTTTTTACGAAAATACGCGTTGCAACCCACAGATTAGGTAAAAAACCCGGTTTCTTTGTCGGAGTGCATCCAGGATTATAAGTAATATTGTTTCCATTTCTTCCGATTAGGATTTATGTACGGGTGGGCAGAAACCGATTTTTTTTTAACCGATTGGTGTATAATTTTGGGGAGTGCAAAACTTTACTCATCGTCAGTATTGCGGTGCTGCAATATATCTAGAATGCGTCGATTTTCAGTTTGAAGACCCCGGATATCTAATTCCATTACCTCCATCCGCTGAAGGCTTTGAGTCATGAGTTGAAGCATCGCATCGATATTACGGTTCGTGGTTTCCATATTGCGGTTCATGGTTTCAATATTGCGGCTGATAGTTTCAAGATTCCGCTGGTGTACTTCTGTTGTGGAAATTAAAGCACTAACAGCTACTTTAATATCGATCGCATCATTTTCTAGGCGATCGACACGATTGGGGATATTGCTAGATTCAGTCATGGGGCTGCATCGGTATTGTATATCCGTTATTTTAGCAATTTTTCCGGTGTGTTAGCTAGCGGGGCGATCGCACAATACATATCTCTTCCAAAAGCAAGTATTGGGACAAATCCCTTGCAAAAGCAAGTATTGAGCAGGCAGGATGCCTGCACCACAATAATTCCTGACTTACGCATCCAGACCAAAGAAACCGGGTTTTTCACGAAAAGACGCGTTAGAACCAGCAAATTCGATAAAAAACCCGGTTTCTGACTACTCGTGCGTAAGTCCTATAATTAACAGATTTCAACCCAAGCCCAAATCAGTCACAGCACCGAGACTGCTAGAAGAAACCAACTTAGCGTATTTAGCCAAAACGCCCCGAGTATAGCGAGGTTTAGGAGGCTGCCAAAGAGCCCTGCGCCGCTCCAATTCTGCATCATCAACATTGAGCTGCAACAACCGATTGTTAGCATCAATCGTAATCGAATCGCCCTCATTTACCAAAGCAATTGTGCCGCCAACTTGCGCTTCTGGTGCCACGTGACCCACAACCCTGCCGTAGCTTCCGCCGGAAAAGCGGCCGTCAGTAATTAAGCCGACAGAATCGGCTAAACCTGCACCAACAATTGCCGAAGTTGGTGCTAACATTTCGCGCATTCCCGGCCCGCCTTTGGGCCCTTCGTAGCGGATGACAATCACATCTCCGGCTTGAATTTTGCCGGCCAAGATTGCCTCCAAACAATTTTCTTCCGATTCAAATACCCGCGCTGGGCCGGTGATTTGCAGGTTTTTAACACCTGTAATTTTAGCAACGGCTCCTTCTGTTGCCAAATTTCCCCTCAGAATTGCTAAATGTCCTTGGGCGTACATCGGGTTATTCCAAGGGCGGATGACATCTTGGTCAGCGCGCGGTTCGGCGGGAATATCTGCCAACACTTCAGCAATAGTTTGGCCGCTAATTGTCAGCGCATCGCCGTGTAGCAAACCCTTTTCTAGCAACATTTTCATGACTTGCGGAATGCCGCCGGCTTTGTGCAAATCGACGGCTACGTATTTGCCGCTTGGTTTGAGGTCGCACAAGACTGGCACTTTGGCTCGAATTGTTTCAAAATCGTCGAGGCACAGTTCAACGCCGATCGTATTTGAAATGGCCAATAAATGCAGCACAGCGTTGGTTGAACCGCCGACTGCCATGATTACCGCGATCGCATTTTCAAAGGCCTTGCGTGTCAAAATTTGGCTCGGTAACAACTGTTTCCGAACCGCTTCCACCAAAATTTTGGCAGATTCCTCAGCGCTATCAGCTTTTTCGGCATCCTCAGCAGCCATTGTCGAAGAATAGGGCAAACTCATGCCCATCGCTTCAAAAGCGCTCGACATTGTATTTGCTGTGTACATTCCGCCACAGGAGCCCGCACC
>CASBQF010000402.1 GCA_949127775.1 Oscillatoriales cyanobacterium PMM_0080 | reverse complement strand
GATTACTTGCTGTATTTGTCCGTCTGCGGTTTTTTTGAAGATTGTCGATCGATCGTGCACCCACCGCCATTCCCCATTTTTGTGTTTAATTCTGTAGTCGATGTCATCTATTTCGTGGGGGTTGGTGCTGTTCTTTAGCCGCTGAATACCTGCAATTATCTTGGGCATATCTTCGGGGTGAATTAAGGTAGCGAGAGGTTCTTGCCCTAAGTCTTGCAATTCTGCGGGAGTGTAGCCCAGCATGGCAGTGACGCCTGCATTTGCATAGATAATTTGCTGTGTTTCTATGTCATAAATGTACAGAAAATTGGGGATGGTTTTAAGTATGCTTTCTAAAAGTTGTTGCTGTTTTTGCAGTTGGGATTGGGCTTGTTTGCGATCGCTGATGTCAAGCACAAAACTGACCCCAAATTCCTGAGAGCCTTCTAAAAATGCACCGCCTAGTACCACTGGAACGCGGCTGCCATCGGAGCGTATGTATTCTTTTTCAAAGGAAAAGGCAGTGCCTGTAGCCATCAGTTCGGCAACTTTTTCGGCGTCGAGACTTTGGTATTCTGGCGGTGTCATTTCTTGCCAGTTAATTCTTCCTGAAATCAGATCGTCCCGCGTGTAATTTACCGTGCTTAAAAAGAAGTCATTGGCATCTATAATGTTGCCGTTCATGTCCCAAAATATGATGCCAATAATGTTAGAATCAACTATGGTTCTAAATTTCTTTTCGCTTTGCCGCAACTGTAATTCGGCTTGTTTCATTTCTGTAATATCGCGGGCGGTAGCTAAAACTGTTTTTACTGAATTGTCCTCAGCAAATTCGGGAATAATTTGACAGTGGTAATATTTTTTGCCGCTGGGAGTAGGGTAGTCAAATTCTAGAGTTGCTGCTGTGCCAGTGCTGAAAACTCGGGAACAAGATTCGTTTAACGGGTTGCACAACTGCGGCGATAGTCCCAATTCTTGGGTGGTTTTGCCGATAAAATCTGCCGGGGGTTTGAGCGTTGCTGGTTCGACTGCTTGGTTGACGTAAAGGATGCACAGTTGTGGATCAAACCGCGCTATGATGTCAGTTGTATTTTCGGCGATCGCGCTGAATGCCTTTTCCCGTCGGCGTAATTCTTCTTGAGTGTGGTGGCGATCGGTTACGTCTCTGGCAAAAGAGAGAATTGAAACTACTTTTCCTGCTGCATCAGTTAGTGCAGAATTGTACCATTCGCAGTAAATTATAGACCCATCTTTAGTATAGTTGCGGTTGCAGCCAATGTTGCGGGTTTCGCTACCGTCTAAGAGTTTATTTACTACTAAATTGATTAACTCGCGGTCGGCTTCATAAACTATTGATAACTCGTGCCAGTATTTGCCTATTACTTCTGTTGTACTCCAGCCAAATATTTGTTCTGCCATTGGCGACCACCGCAGCACGCGAAATTCGCTGTCCCATTCTACAACTGCCATTGGCGAGTTTTCTACATGAAATTCCAGCCGCGAGATGGCTTGTTTCATTTTGGTTTTGAACTCCACACAGAGTTTCTTTGTCTTGCTAAAGCGATCGCCTATTTCTTGTGCGTTTCCTGCGCCGATTTTGGCGAGTTCAGCTATGGTTTCTGCTGTTTGTTTTTCGAGTTCGTTCCAAGCGAGTTCGAGGGCTGATTCCGCCTGCTCTAGCTCAGTGATGCTGTTCTGAAACAGTGCTGCACTTTCAACAGGAATTTCAGGCATATTTTTGACAGTTTGGCAAGTGTTACTTTGAGAATAAAAAATATAATTGCTAAAATTAAAAATATCTAACTTATTGTTAAATTATACATTTTTAATTTTAAGTTGGTACGCGCGGCCGATCGCTCTTTGGTGCCCGCCCAAGGTTTGGCGGTTAGGGCAATTGCAGTCGCGGCAAAACTCTGTTTGCAGATCGGGCGCTAAGTATATTTTTGCACAAAGTTGTTGTTTGGGGGCGATCGTCGGAATCTGTCGCGGGCGGGGCGATCGCGAATCTGTAACAGTTGGGTGTGCCGATTCGCACCAACAAGAGCGTGGCGGGCGAGAATCAGGGAGGTGATTTATTGTCGGCAAGTCGGGGAAATACTCGATCGATCTTTTTTGCGAGCTCTGCCTGATGTGAGATAAAAATAGTCCCAAGTCGGTTTGCTCAATAAAAAGCTAAAATATAGTTTAAAGTTATTAAATTTTTAAGGTCGCTTATGACTGCCGCTGCATCAGTTAAAACTCAGTACGAAGCTGTTATTGGTCTCGAAACTCACTGTCAATTGAGTACGAATACTAAAATTTTCTCCAGCTCTTCCACAGAATTTGGCAATGCTCCAAATACTAACATTGACCCAATTTGTATGGGAATGCCGGGAGTGTTGCCAGTATTAAATCAAAAAGTCCTGGAGTATGCAGTGAAAGCAGGGCTAGCCCTCAACTGCAAAATCGCACCTTACAGTAAGTTCGATCGCAAGCAATACTTCTATCCCGATTTACCGAAGAATTATCAAATTTCTCAGTTCGATTTGCCGATCGCCACTAACGGTTCGATAGAAATAGAACTGGTGGATCAGGCCGGGAATTCTACTAGAAAAACCATCGGAATCACTCGCTTGCACATGGAAGAAGATGCCGGAAAATTGGTTCACGGCGGCAGCGATCGGCTCAGCGGCTCAACCTATTCTATGGTGGATTACAACCGCGCCGGCGTGCCTCTGATTGAAATTGTTTCGGAACCAGATTTGCGATCGGGCGCGGAAGCTGCCGAATACGGTCAAGAAATCCGCCGAATCATCCGCTACATCGGTGTGGGCGACGGGAATATGCAGGAAGGTTCGCTCCGGTGCGATGTGAATATTTCGGTGCGCCCGGTTGGCCGAAAACAGTTCGGCACTAAGGTGGAAATTAAAAATATGAACTCTTTTAATGCGATCGAACGGGCGATCGATTACGAGATCGAGCGACAAATTCAAGCTCTCGAAACCGGCGAAACCATATTCCAAGAAACGCGGCTTTGGGATGAAGGTAAACAGTGTACTTTCAGTATGCGGATGAAGGAAGGGGCGAGCGATTACCGATATTTCCCGGAACCGGATTTGCCTCCGATCGAAGTTTCGGCAGATCAATTGCGGGATTGGAAAGCTCAACTACCGGAATTGCCGGCAATGAAGCGCCGTCGCTACGAATCTGATCTCGCTCTTTCTCCCTACGACGCGCGGGTGCTGACTGACGACAAAGCCGTGGCGGAGTATTTTGAAAAGTCGATCGCCGCCGGTGCTCCTGCTAAGCCGGCTGCTAATTGGGTAATGGGTGATATCACTGCTTACCTGAAAAATGAAAAACTGGCGATCGGGCAAATTCCTTTCCAACCGGAGGATTTGGCCGAACTGCTGGCGTTAATTGATGCCGGCACGATCGGCAACAAAATCGCTAAGGATATTTTACCGGAGTTGCTGGCAAAGGGCGGTTCTCCTCAAAAGTTGGTTGAGAGTAAAGGTTTGATTCAAATTTCGGATACTGGGGCGATCGATCGGGCGATCGATGCGGTGTTGGCCGCCAATCCCAAGGAGCTCGAACAGTACAGAGCCGGCAAAACCAAGCTCCTGGGCTTTTTCGTCGGTAAGGTGATGAAGGAAACCGGTGGCCGCGCCGATCCGAAAGTGACCAATGAGTTGCTGACGACAAAGCTAAACGGCCCAGGCTAAGCAACCGTTAACGGTGTCGTGTAGCAGATACAGCGGCGGGCGATCGGTTTTTTCTTAGTCCGCCGCGCGATCGTCCTTCCCGCTTTATGCTAACTTTACAATTAAATATACATTTCTTTACAATATCTTTACATTTAGGGGTATCACCCCTCAGTGCAGTCATGTTATATTATGTTATGTAGATGCACCCTGATGGCAAAGAGAGTTACTTCGGTAGCTCTCTATTTTTTTGTCTTTTTTTTTG
>CASBQF010000401.1 GCA_949127775.1 Oscillatoriales cyanobacterium PMM_0080 | reverse complement strand
GCTTGGAAATCTGGAACCAAATTACTGGAGGTATCGATGAATCCTGAACAACCCGCCCTCTCATCTCTGCATCAAAAAATCGATGCTGGTGTTAAAATGGCGATCGCACAGGCGATCGAAAAACACCGTAAACTCGGACAATCAATTAGTATTTGGCAAGATGGTAAAGTCGTGACGCTTTCTGCTGATGAGATTCCACCTTTTGAAGTTGTAGCCCAGCCCAGTAACAAATAACAAATAACTAATAACAAATAACGTGAATTTACAAGATTGTCCCTGGCGGATTAGCTATTCTAGTAATGAAAATAACCCGATCGCCGATTTTTACATTCCTGCGCTAGAATGTGCTGTACAGTACGATCGCAAATCCGGCTTTTTCAACAGCGCCATCCTCAGTAAAGTCGCGCAGGGATTGGGCGCAATGCTGCACAATCAAGGGCGGATGCGCTTAATCATGGGCTGTCAATTCAGCCCGCAAGATTTGCAAGCTATCCAACAAGGTTACGCCCTGCGAGATGCTGTTGCTATCCGCCTCGATGCCGATTTGCAGCCGCCCAAAACTTTCGCCCAACTCAAACATTTTGAAGTCCTCAGTTGGCTGATTCAAAACTGTTATCTCGATATAAAAATCGCTATTCCCCTCAAATCTAACGGTTTACCGGTAGATAGTGACAGTTTACTCGATCGCCAGCATATGTTTCACGAAAAAGTTGGCATTTTTACTGACATCAGCGGCGCGCAATTAGCTTTTAGCGGTTCCAATAATGAATCTCTCAGCGGTTGGGAAAGTAATGTGGAATCTTTCCATGTTTATTGCGCCTGGGAAGGCGGGCGAGATGCGGAACGAGTTGGTGAGGAGATTTTTCGGTTTGAGCAGTTGTGGAACAATTTATCGCCAAATGTGCGCGTTTTTGAAGTGCCGGAAGCGGTGAAAAATAAGCTGCTCAGTTACGCGCCCAGTAGCAAGCCTGTGTGGAATCGGGAGGAAGAATTCAACGCTTCCGTACCCCCAAGGGTTGGGCAATTTCGGGGCAACCACGGGGCGATGGGCGGGCACGGGGGCACCGCCCCTACGGAAGGTTTTGTAGGGGCGGTGCCCCCGTGCCCGCCCTGCCCTGAATTATCCGCAGATCGTGCTAAGTTTGCATTGCTTTTCAATTTGTATGCTTCGCCGAGTTGTCTGGATTATTGTTTGAAATCTATTCCAATTAAACCTTGGCCGCATCAGCTTAAAATATTGCGTAGAGTGGCGGCTAGTTTCCCAAAAAGTTTCTTGATTGCGGATGAAGTTGGATTGGGGAAAACTATTGAAACTGGGTTGATTCTGCGCTATTTGCTTGTCAGCCAAAAAGTCAAGCGCGTGTTGATTTTAGCACCGGCTAGTATTCAGCCGCAATGGCACGAGGAATTGCGGGAAAAGTTTAATTTGCACTTTTGGAGTTATACGAAAGGTGAACTTGTCCCCGCACGCAATTCCCCAATAACTAATAATCAACAACCAATCACAGATCCTTGGAATTCCCAAAATCTAATTTTAGCATCATCTCATTTAGTCCGCCGGAGCGATCGGGCTAAACAACTTTTAGACGCGCCACCGTGGGATTTGGTGATTCTCGACGAAGCCCATCACGCCCGCCGTCAAAGTCCGCAAAACCGTAAGGAAACGCCTAACCGGTTGCTACAGCTAATGCAGCAGTTAAAGGAAAAAAGCCGATCGCTTTTACTATTATCCGCTACGCCGATGCAGATTGATGCGATCGAGGTTTTCGATTTATTGCACCTTCTGGGACTGCAAGGGCATTGGTCTTACGGTGAGAATTTCTGCAATTACTTTAGCACATTGTCCGCAAAGCCCGATCGGCAAAACTTGAATTTTTGGCAGCAGATGTCGGTGGATTACTTCCACCAAGGGGGTTCGCCCTGTTTGCGGTTGCAGCAATATTTACAGAAGGGCGATAAATTACTATATTATAAGTTGCGCGATGTCTGGGAAAAGAACCAGCGAGTCAACCCGAAACAAGTTATTGAAGACACGGATTTCATCGCCGCCTCCCGCAACTATTTGACAGTGAATACTCCGCTAAAAGATTTGATGTTTCGCCACACCCGCGACACTTTGCGCCAATACTATCAGCGGGGATTGTTGGATCGTGATATTCCCAGACGGGCGGTGAGAGATAATGCGATTACTTTAGAAAATAAGCGCGAAGTGCCGCTTTATTTGGCTGTCAGCAATTACGTGCGCCACTTTTACAATCTCGCTCAAAAAGACAATCGCAAAGCGTTAGGATTTTTGATGACTCTTTACCGCAAACGCCTGACAAGTTCGTTTTATGCAATTCACGAATCATTACAGCGCCGCCTCGCGGGGATTAGCATTACTGAGGATGATTTTCACGATTTAGATGAGGCGGATGATGTAATATTAGAAGGGATGGAATCTTACTTTGAACCAGCCGATCCAGAAGAAATAAGATATTTAGAAGATTTACTGTATCAGTTCGAGAATACTGGGGAAGATAGCAAGCTTTCGCATTTTATCACAATCTTGCGTCAAGAGTTGACTGAGCGGGAAAGTGCGATCGTGTTTACGCAATATACAGACACGATGGATTATCTCCGCAGCGCTTTACAACAATTATATGGTGTTCAAATTGCCTGCTATTCTGGGCGCGGGGGAGAGTTGTACCAAAATGGGGAATGGCGGCTGTTTCCGAAGGAACAAATCAAAGCCAAATTCCGAGAAGGAATCATCAAAATTTTACTTTGTACGGAGTCAGCTTCCGAAGGGCTAAATTTGCAAACTTGCGGTGTTTTAATCAATTATGATATGCCTTGGAATCCGATGCGTGTCGAACAACGAATCGGCAGGCTCGATCGCATCGGACAGATTTATGATACTGTCAGGATACACAATTTTTACTATGACGGAACGGTAGAGGCGAAGGTTTACAAGAAATTGCGCGATCGCATTGATGCTTTTCAAACCGTAGTGGGCAATTTGCAGCCGATTTTGGCGACAGTGCCCACTTTTATCGAACAGGCTGTGATGAGTGCAGATCCCGAAGAAGAGGGCGTTTTGTTGGGAGAGTTCGATCGCATTTTAGATGCACCGCCGTTGCGCCTTGGACTTGATGAAATGGTAGCGATGGATGTAGAATCAGACTTGCAAGAAATCCGTCAACCTCTGCCGCCAACTTCTCTGTTTCCTGAAATTGTCGAAGATTTGTTTGTCAATTCTTTGATTGTCAAGCAGATTGGTGCGACTTTCAAGAAATCGGAAAATCGCACTTGGCATCTTAACTATAAAAGTGGCAATTATGCTGTAACATTTTACCCGGATATTTTTGAAGAAAATCCTTATTTGCAATTGATGAGTTTTGGGAATCCTGTGTTTGCAGAATTGTTAAGTGCGATCGCCTTTATGTCAAACTGTGCTTAAATGACGATCGTCCTTTTGATATCACAGCACAATGTCTTCAGAAACAAACTCAGCGACTCAAGCTACAACTGGTGCAGATGCGATCGATGTGGCGATCGCCTCTGGAAACGATTTTGACGGCACTCCGATTCCCAAGGCCAAATTAGACCTGTACGAGCAAGTGATGGGCTTAGAAGCGGGGAGACAGCGCAGTGGCGTATCAAACACCATGCGATCGCGCATTGTCCGCATTGGTGTCAAACATCTGTCTCAAGCTGAACTCGATCCAATGTTAATTGCAGCCGACTTTGCACCGCTGAAAGAGAAAGAAGTTGCCTTTTATTATGGCGCAAAATAAATAGTATTCATCCTAGTTTGTAGTGAGGACTTTAGTCCACAAAAAAGATTTAAGAAGGACTAAAGTCCTTATTACAAACCTATTACTCCGGCTTTAGATCACGTTCCATAAGCCCCAAAACAGCTTGTTCGGGAGTAATTTCACCATTCAGCAAACGATAAACTTGACTAGAAACAGGGACTTCAATCTCGCGCTGTTCGGCTAAATCAATCAACACATTAGTAGTATTGACTCCTTCAGCAGTGCTCTGCAATTCCTGCACAACTTGTTCCAAAGAGTTACCTTTTGCCAATCCGAAACCAACCCGATAATTGCGCGACAAAGAACTATTGCAAGTAGCGAGTAAATCTCCCAAACCAGACAAACCGTAAAAAGTTTCGGCGCGTGCTCCCAACCTAACTCCGACTCGAATCATTTCTGGCAAAGCGCGAGTCAACAAAGCAGATTTAGCATTAGTTCCTAATTGTAAACCATCGCAAACACCAGCAGCGATCGCAAAAACATTCTTTAAAGTGCCGCCCAACTCAGTCCCCAGCGGATCTTGATTCACATAAACCCGAAAAATATCCGAACTATAAATAGTCTGCACTTGTTTCGCCGCTGCTAAATCAGAGCTCGCCGCTACTGTCGCAGCGGGTAATCCTTGCTGAATTTCCTCGGAAAGATTGGGGCCGGAAAGTACGACAATTGAATTGTTTGGGAAGGCATTTTGCCAAATTTGAGACGGAGTGCGCGTCGTGGCGGGATCTAAACCTTTGGTGACAGTAACTATAATTGTACTGGGACTTAGTTGTAAAGCTAAAAGCCGATCGACTGTTTCACCAACTCCTGTCATCGAAACCGCCGAAACCACAACATCGGCGTCAGTTATCACTGATTCTAGACTAACAGAACTGCGGCGCGACCACAAATTTACCCGATCGCCCTTTTTACCTCCCAGATTTGCCAAGGCTGAACCCCACGCACCTCCGCCTAATATTGTCAAATTTACCATAAAATTTAGTTGGATGAATTTAGATGCTGCAACATTCTTAAGAACAGGCTAGAAGCCCGTTCCACAAGAAAATTGATTTTTTTTTGTGGAACAGGCATCTTGCCTGTTTCTGACGAGATGAACAAAACAAAAACACCCCTCCCTCCTACAAACGCGGCCGCAATCCGTAATGACGATAACGCCAATAATCGCCTAAAATGCGATCGTGATCGAAACACAATTGATCGGGAATCTGCCAAGGTTCAAAAACTTGTAAATTTTTAGCATCATCGGCGGCTTGAGGTTCGCCCGTTGCCGCAGCCAAGAATACAATACTGATTGTATGTTGCCGCGCGTCGCGATTTGGATCGGAATAAACGTAAAATTGCTCGATTAATTCTACATTTAAGCAAGTTTCTTCTAAAGCTTCGCGTTTTGCCGCCGTTTCTACTGATTCTCCGTAATCGACAAAGCCGCCGGGAATCGCCCAGCCGTAGGGAATATGCAGACGTTCTATAAGTACGATCGGTCGGTGCGGGCGATCGACCAATTCGATGATAATATCAACTGTAGGAGCAGGATTTCTATAAGTCATTTTGTTTGGGAATGGGGCATCGGGCATCGGGCATCGGCCAAATAGGGGATTAATGATTTTATATTTAACAAACAACAAATAACACATAACACATAACAGTCAACAGTCAACCGTCAACAGTCAACTAACAAACATTATGCCTAAATGGCTGGGAAAAGTTTTAGGTATCGGTGCGGGTACAATCCTCCTATTAGGTGCGACTGGATACTGGTACGTCTTTATTGCCGGAGCACCTCAATTAGATCCTCCGAAAATCATAGTCGATGCTGACTTAAAATTTGAACTAAAAACATATAAAAGTGCAGCGATGAATTCAGAGCGCACCTACGGCTTAATTTTACCTCCCGGGTACGCAAAAAATCCCAAACAGCGCTATCCCGTGATTTTCTTGCTACACGGCGGGCACGGAGACGCGCGCGCTTATCAAGACAAAGCTGCTGTTACTTCCGTACTCCACGATTTATATAAAAGCAAAAGATTGCCGCCGTCAATTGTAGTTACTCCCGACGGAAATGACAAGCGGGGTACCAGCCCTTTGTGGGATCCGCACTATTTTGACGGGCCGAATGGTCAGGTGGGAAGTGCGATCGGTTCCGAATTAGTTTCTGAGATAAAATCGCGCTACAGAACGCTGGAAGACCCCAAATTTTGGGCAATGGGAGGACAATCTTCGGGGGGTTGGGGAGCTTTTAATATCGGTTTGCGCTACTTGAATAATTTTAATATTCTGTTCAGCCACAGCGGTTATTTTATCGATCAAAGCGGCAAGGCTAACAGTCCTAAATATTTAGTGCCGAAACTTTCTACCAAAGACAAACAGCAACTCCGCGCTTATTTGGATGCGGGGGAAGAAGACGAAAAATTTCTGACATCTACGCAACAGTTTCACGAACAATTAAACAGTTTGGGTATTGCCAACGAGTTTAACAAATTTCCTGGAGGACACGGGATTGTCGGCCCGGATGTCGGTTGGAATTATTGGCATAAGCATTTAGCCGATTCTTTGAGTTATGTTGGAAAACAGTTTAAGATATCACTCGCCACACAGAAAAATTAGAAAGGTGAACTGTGTTACCCCAAAAAACTAGAATTGGACTCTGGACTGCATCATTTTTAACTGGATTGGTTGGAGTTATTAACCTGCTATCTGCTGTAACTCCCAGTTTACCCGATCGCCGGAATTGGTTAGAACCATTTTTTCCTTTTACCGTGCGGGCGGGCGGGCATTTCTTTGCAGCCGTGATCGGATTTATGCTGCTAACTCTGGCAACTAATTTGTTGCGGCGCAAGCGAATTGCTTGGTTGCTGACGGTGGGATTGTTAATTGCTTCTATTTTAACTCATTTAGTCAAAGGATTGGATGTTGAAGAAAGTTTGCTTTCTGGGGTGCTGCTGTTTCAATTGTTGGTGATGCGGAAAAGTTTTACGGCTAAATCCGATCGCCCTTCAATTGCTCAAGGACTCCGAGTTTTGCTGGGCGCTTTGATGTTTACTCTCGCTTATGGAACGGCTGGTTTTTACATTTTAGATAGGCGTTTTGAAGTTAACGAACGAGCAATTAATTTCGATTGGGACGATGCTATCTTCCAAACTTTCGCCATGTTTTTTACGGCGGACAATGCGGGTTTGGTTCCGAAAACTCGATTTGCTAGCTTCTTTGCTGATTCGATTTATGCTGTCGGTGCGGTAACGATTGGTTACGCACTTTTGATGCTGCTGCGGCCGGTACTATTGCGAAATTCTGGAAGTATTTCGGAACGGAATAAAGCTCAAGAAATTGTCGCAGAATACGGGCGGACAACGCTAGCGAGACTGGCGTTGCTTGAGGATAAATGTTATTATTTTAGTCCTTCGGGCAAAAGTACGATCGCCTACGCGCCCAAAGGTAGAGGCGCGATCGCCCTTGGAGACCCCATCGGGCCCGCAGAAGACCGCAAAGAGGCAATTCTGGGGTTTCAAGAGTTTTGCGATCGCAATGACTGGTATCCGGCATTTTATCAAACTTTGCCCGACGACCTAGAAATGTATTCTGATCTCGGTTTTCGAGTGGTGCAAATTGGCGAAGAAGCGATTGTAAATCTCAAAACTTTTACTCTCAAAGGCAAGGCCAATCAAAATTTAAGAACTGCTATCAACCGCCTAACAAAAGCCGGGCATCAAGTCGAATTTTACGAACCTCCTTTGAGTTTGGAAGTGATGCGGCAAATGAAATTCGCGAGCGATGAGTGGCTGCAAATGGTTCAGGGTGCAGAAAAAAAGTTTTCTGTGGGTTGGTTTGATGAGGCATATTTGAAGAAAACTCGCGCTGTAGTTATCTATACTCCCGACGGTAAAATCAGTGCTTTTGCTAATATGATATCTACGGGAAATGAAGTGATTGGAGTTGATTTAATGCGGCGCCGTACTGAGGTAGAAAATGGCACGATGGAGTGTTTGTTTGCTTCAATGTTGCAACACTGTCAAGAATTGGGATATGCAGAATTTGATTTAGGTTTGTCGGCCTTGGCGGGAGTCGGAGAACCGGGAAAATCCGGGCGGTTGGAAAAGGTGTTAGTTTATCTTTCGGAACACTTGAGTAAGTTTTATAATTTTAAGGGATTGCACAGTTTTAAAGATAAGTTTGGGCCGCGCTGGGAACCGCGTTATTTGGTGTATCCGAGTTTGGGAAGTTTGCCGGATGTTGTGGTTGCTTTGATTCGGGCCGATTCGGGCGATCGACTTTTGGATTATTTGCGCCCAGGAAGTTAGGCGATTTTAGATTGAAGGTTGAAGATTTTAACGCAGCAATTAAGTAGGGGCGGGTTGAGCTTCGGAATCCATGATACAAGCCAGTTTATAAAGGCAAAACCCGCCCTCTTCCTCCCTCAGAATCCATGATACAAGCCAGTTGATCGAGGCAAAACCCGCCCTCTCCATCTAATGTTTATTTGTACCCACCTACTTACCAACAAATAGGAGCAGTTTATGAATTTGATACTGAATCTATCACCTCAATTGGAGCAATATCTCTTACAGTCTGCTCAGCGGCGAGGTATTTCTATGGAGGAAGTAACCTTGCAAATGCTGATGGGATGTATGCAGAGTCAGGAACAGGATTTGATCCCATCTGGTGCGGTGTGTGAAGTTTGGTCTCCCTATGATGCGTTTGATGCTGCACAGACGATGCTGGAGGTTTTAACTGGTTTCAAGGCTCTGCCTGGGAACGAGTAAAGAGGAGACGGCAGTGCCGTTTCCCTACCAATATCCAAGAGGACACTGCAAAACCTTCCTGCTGACATCCGTTACATCCGCTACAAAATCCGTTGCCGAACTTCCCTATGCCAAGCCCCGCAGTGGCACGCGCTGCTTCTGCAAAACCTGTGAATACAGCTTTTCCAACTCAGTAATATTCTGACTGAGAGTGTAACGCTCGATCGCCCTTTGGCGTGCTTTTTGACCAAGCAGTATTCCAAACTCAGGATGATCGCAAAACAGTGGCAGCAAAGTTAGTAACTGACTACGCACCCGCTGAGTGTTCAAAACTATCCCCGCGCCTTCCTCCAAAGCCTCGCCATCAGCACCCGCATCCGTTGCCAAACAAGCTAAACCACAGGCCATCGCTTCCAGCAGTGACAGCGACAATCCCTCCACCAAAGAAGGCAAAATAAATACATCTGCACCCCGCAGAATCTCGATCCGGCGTTCTTCCTCGGCGACAAATCCGAGCCACACAATGCCGTCGTCTTCACCGTAGGACAGTTGCAGCGAGGCGGCTAGGGGCCCGTCGCCTACGATCGCCAATACGTTACCTGGCCCAAAATTACATTGTTTCCAGGCCTTCAGCAAAGCCTCAACATTTTTCTCTGGGGCAATGCGGCCTTGATATACAAAAAGTCGATCGGCCTTTAACTCCGACTTCAACCCCGAAGGCCCGGGCGAATACTTCACCGCGTCTACACCGTTGGGAATCACAGCCACCCGTTCTTCCGGCACTCCCAACTTCACCAAAATATCGCGCTGAATCTGAGAAAATACGATCGTCGAGTCGTAGTGAGCCAAAAACGGAGCGTACAGTTGATACATCAGGTGTTGGGTTCCCGATGTTAAATTGCGCAATTTGCGATCGAATGGTGGGTGAAAAGTCGCAACCAGAGGCAAATTCAATTCTTGACAAATTTCCGGCAGCAGAAAGTCTAGAGGCGAAAGCGTCAGAGAAGCGTGAACAACATCCGGTTTCAGCCGCCGCAAAGACTTCATCAACACTGTGCGAGATTTGAGAGTGGGAATCGTATAAATTTGCGATTTGTAGTGACAGGGTAAAGAGACTTCGTTGCAACTTGCGGGCGAGAGCGAATTAGTAAATGAGGTTGGAGACATGGATGCTCCCCATTTGCCATTTACCAAGCTCCACGCCGTATTGTTCCTGTCGAGTGGGCCCGTTTCTTGGGCGAAGTGCAAGAAGCTAACCTGGTATCCCCGGTCTAATAATGCGTTGGTGACTTCCCTGGAGTAAGTTACGTTACCGCAAAAAGGTGATTTTTTTCCTAGCCAAGCGATGTGCATTCGAGTAAATCAGAGTTTGTTATGTTTTAAATTCGATCGACTTTGCTATTGCTGTTACGCGAAATATACCAGGTTAAGACACCGCCTGCGATCGCCAATCCTGCCAAAGCCAAAAATACTGTCGGTAAACCCAGAAAGGTTTCGGCTACTCCCGCCAAAGCCAATGGTAAACTCAAAGCGATATTAGTGGCATTGTTTTGCAGCCCGAAGACTTTTCCCCGCATTTCTTCTGGGGTTTCTGCTTGAATTGTGGTCTGCATCGGCACTCCCACCAACGAGGCAAATAAACCCAACATGGTAATGAATAACACCGATATCCACAAATGGTGTGTAAATGCAGAAATACCGATCAGAGCAACTGCCATGCCAACAGATCCGATTAAACTGAGTTGAGAGTGAGAAAATTTGTGGCCGAGATAGCCAACAGTCGTCGCTCCAACCGCCATCCCAACGCCCACCGCAGCCAGCAAAAAGCCAAATTGCGATGCTCGCATACCCGGGAGGATTTCTGCCAGCCGCACGGCTAAAACTGCCAAGGCTGCAAAAATCGAAAATAGAATAATTAGTTGAATTAAAGCATTGCGGACTTTCGGGTGATCGTTGATGTAACGCAAACCGTCTTTCAAATCTGCTAGGGGGTGTGGCGGTTCATGTTCCACCTCGGTTTTTTCGCCTGTTTGCATCGACAGCAACAGCACTCCGGCGAAGGCATAGCTTCCGCCGACTAATAATTCTTTGCCGATGCCGAGTCCGCCGCCGAGGTTGGTAAACAGGGTGTCGGCTAAAGCTAGTAAGGGTTCTCCGACTGCAAAGCCAATAATCACCGAACCCATCATGGTTGTGGTGTAGAGGGAGTTGGCAGATAGTAGGTGGCGGCGTTCCACAATTAGCGGAATTACTGACTGCTCTGCTGGGGCGAAAAATTGAGTTAGGGTCGAAACTAGGAATGTCACTAGCAGCAGCAAGCAAAATCCGAGCGGTAGTTGACCGAGTTCAAACCCGTCTGAGAGCCACAGTAGCAGGGGTAATGTTATCACTAAGCCTCCGCGCAGCAGGTTTGTGGCTACGAGCACGGTTTTTTTCGACCAACGATCGACATACACGCCCGCAGCAGCCCCAAATAACACCGCAGGAATGGTAAAGGCGATCATGATTGCCGATACCCATCTGCTGATGGTTTGATCTGGCGCTTGAAACCGGCTGGCCACAAGGGCGATCGTCAGTACGAGATAAACTTTATCTGCTAGTTGCGAAAAAACTTGCCCGCTCCACAATGCTAGAAAATTGCGGTTTTTGAGCACTGGCAGAAATCCTCTTTCTGGCTCGGGAGTTTCGGCAACTGCTGGCTCTGCTGTTGGCAGTGGTTCGATTGGTTGTTGGCTTTTGCCGTTGCTTGACTCTGGAGTTGTGCGATATTTATCCATTTCTGGGTTTTGGGCGTTGCTCCATTGTCGATCGCCCAAAACGGGCTCAGACTGAAAATCTGGAAAATTTTCTCTTTCTTCCATCTTGTGGTGAGTCACAGCTAAAATAGGATTTCTCAAATCAGAATCGGACAGTCGCATCATAGGATTAAGGGTCGATCGCCTGGGATGGTGGAGGTTGGGGGATGGGAATTTCAAATTCGAGGTGTTAACCCCTAATTTTAATAATGTCGTAACTTTATCTATTATCTAATGTTGCAAGAATCTTGAAAATTTACCTGAAATTACCTAGAGGTTCGGGTATCCCGCAGGCTGGGGTGTGATGTACGATCGCCCGTTCACCTATTTAACTTAAAACTCAAAACTCTCTAAGTAGGTGTCGATCGAGCTTCCCGATCGAATCGTGCAACCTAAATGATACTGGGCATATTGCCGCAAAATATTTTCGACTGACATCCAAGCCGTGCGATCGGTAATCCCTTCTTCTAGTTCTGCACTACCCAACTGTTGCAGGGCTGCTAATTCCATAGCATTTATGTGAAAGTTTGTCAAGTGTTTGCTGTTACTTGTTTGGGGGGAACGGGAAGCGGATCTGTAAAAGCTGCCGGTTTGCGAAGAGAGTTCTGCCTCTAGGTTAGCTAGCTCGGACAAGCTAAAGGTTCCCCCAGAGGGTATACTAAACCCGGTTTGCCATTTCGGATCGCCCAAATTTGGGACGAGGGGTTGTCTGGTGGCGCAGCAGACTTGGACTTGGGGCGCGAGGCCAGCTAAGGCTAGCAGGTGAAAAATACCTTGGGCGAGATGGGCGACTAGCACGGCGGCGGATTGGATTTCGGTGCGATCGGACAAACGCTCCAAACGACTCAAGTGTTCGCCCAGCAAAAGGAAAAGTGATTCTTGCGGTTCATCGGAAAGGGCGCTGGCGATCGCCAATTCAGCCAAATATTGGGCGGCTGATAGTTTTCCCAGGTTGCGGCTCAAACCCGGATAGGATTCGACGGTGCTAGCTTGGGTAATCTTGTCGAGCGATCGGCCTTTGGCAATGAGCAATTCGTTGACCACAAATAATTCGCTTCTACCGCCAATGCTCGATCGCTGTTTGCGAACCCCCGGTGCTACGGCTCGAATTAAGCCGAATTCTCGTGTCAAAACTGTCAGCAGGCGATCGGATTCGCCGATCGGCGCACTCTTAAGATTAATTCCAGTTGCTTTGTAAGTTCGAGTCATTTAATTATTTGTTAGTGGTTATTTGTTAGTAGTTATTTGTTAGTGGTTACGACAATGATATCAATTCCGGTAACACCGGAATCATCTAAATGGAGGACACGGCAGTGCCGTTTCCCTACCCCGATTAATTGTAGGGAAACGGCACTGCCGTTTCCTGATTATGGGTAATATTAATTCCGATGCTACAGGATTTGAGATGATTAATGACAACACTCAACAACTAACAAACCACAAATAACAAACAACCAATTACAGTTAACGATTATCTAAATTATCGCGCTGGCGGAGTAATTCCGGGCCACGAGAAGTCCCCAAACGAGTAGCACCAGCTACTACCAAATCTAGAGCTTGTTCGTGAGTCCGAATTCCTCCGGCAGCTTTAATCCCAATCCGTCCCTTCGTAACTTCCTTGAGCAGTCGCACATCATCAACTGTCGCCGCCCCAAAAAAGCCAGTGTTAGTTTTGATATAAGCCACACCAGCTTCCATACAAATTTCAGCCGCTAACAGTTTTTCCGCATCGGAAAGCAGCGAACTTTCGATAATTGCTTTGATAGTGAGATTAGTTTCTTCACAAATTTGGGCTAATTCCCGATGGAATTCATCCATTCTTCCAGCTTTCAATAATCCTAAATTAACAGAAACATCTAACTCTACGGCTCCATTATCTGCGGCTTCTAGAGCTTCATAAAGTTTCACCGTTGAAGTCGAAGCACCCGTGGGAAAACCGATCACAGTACAAACTTTTGGGCGTTTGTCGTGCAGTAGCTCAACAGCTTGTCGCACGTAGGATGGATAGACGCACACTGTCACAAAGCCAAATCTATCTGCTTGTTGGCAAAAGTGTTCTACTTGCTCTGGCGTCGCAGTCGGATCGATCAGGCCGTAGTCAATCAAGGGGGCAATATCGATGTCTGCCTGGTTTGCAGCCATTATTGTTGTTTATCCGAAGTAACTACATCCTTATTATCTAG
This sequence comes from Oscillatoriales cyanobacterium PMM_0080, assembly GCA_949127775.1. GTDB lineage: Bacteria > Cyanobacteriota > Cyanobacteriia > Cyanobacteriales > Microcoleaceae > Microcoleus. The sequence continues at coordinate 6,644 of CASBQF010000401.1, read as the reverse complement.
CGAATGTACCAATCCTTGACCTTTATCAACCAACTCTGTCAAGGTGTTTGCTCAGCTTGGTTCTTAGTGCCGAAAATTCTTGAAATTTCCTAATTTGTAGGGTGTGCACTGCGCACCAGTTGACTTTTATACCTAAAATACGTACTGGTTCACTTTTTCGGTCAATATCGCGCACGTTACAAGATAAGCCGGTGCGCAATGCGCACCCCACAAACTACGATATTTTAAGTATTTGAGATACTTGTATCCAAGCTCCACAAACACGCCAGACAGGGCTGGCCTTCATCAGTCCAGTTACAAGCTACCGGATTCATCCGTGAGGTCGCTTTCTGCAATTTTTAAATCTAAAATCGATCGACTTTGCCCCGGACTCGTCGATCGAGGACAAAGACTCAATTCGCTGCTCGTAACAAATGTTGTGGGAATTAGTTGGTCTATTTATTGTAATAAAATAAATTTTAGTATCTGCCTTTAGATACATTTTTCATCTTTCTTTAGGTATACTTTGTTAATAGGAGTTGCGGTAGAGGCTGCGTCAGCGACATTAGGGCAGAGCCTGGTAGCGGCGACTCTTTTTACTCTCATTAGTGCTTTAAAAACCTAAAAGCCAGTGCCAAGCATGAATCATTTGGAACTCGAACAAGAAATTGGAAAGATGGCTAGGGCGATGATGACTCGCAATAGCTTAATTGGTAAAGATTTGATTGCCGATCTCAGAGAACGGATGTCTGTTGATAGTGTAGCTGCTTTGATGATTGTCAGTATTGAGCGTTTGATTTGGTCTGACTGCGAGTCCGTTCTCTGGAGTTTGAGTTATTTGATTCCGGCTGATGTGATGGAAGAAATTCGTCGGATTACGGCGCTGGTTGTTTGCAAACGGTTGATGGGCAAGGGTTTTGTGCTGGGTAAGGATTTTAGTATTGATGCTGCTGGCAATTTGCTGTTGAGCGATCATGCTCAAACAGCGGTTGTGGTTGCTTGAATAAAGCCAGCAGAATTTGGAGCCCGGATCGCGATGAGATTTGCCTGCTTTGTGTAACTGCAAATCTGATTCGGGATGTAGTAATAGTGGCGAATCTCAGGCTCTGCGTGAGATTCGCAGTAGATCAAATAAGCGATAAGTGCGGTTAGTTGAAAGAGCATTTCATGAGAGAAAAATAGTTAGTTTCGAACGCAAATTATTGAGTTTGTGACTGGCAGTTTGTACGGGCGATCGCCTTGTATCAAAATTTTCTGATTTTTAGTGAAATTACAGTTTAACTCTCGGCCTTGTTCGTGTAGAATCATCCCTAAGATAGATGCGGAATATTATGAACTTAATTCAAAACATGGAAGCGGCTTGGTATTATCATCTGGGTTCGCGCCACCTCGAAGCTAACGATCACGATAATGCTCTGGCGAACTTTAACAAAGCTCTGAACTTGCAATCGGATCATTATAAGGCTTGGTTCGGGCGAGGTATGGCTTTGGGCAACTTAGAACGGCACTTAGAGGCGCTTTCAAGTTTTGATAAAGCCTTGACGGTGCAGCAAAATGCGAGCTTTGGCTGGCATAACCGGGCGATCGCTTTAGGAAAGTTGAACCGCTCAATGGATGCTCTCAACAGTTTTGACAGGGCTCTGGAGTTCAACCCGTGTGCGCCGAGTATTTGGCACAATCGGGGACTTTTGCTAATTGATATGGGGCTTTACGATAAGGCGGTTATGAGTTTCGATCGCTCTTTACGTTTGCAGCCGGAGGCTGCTTGGGCTTGGTACAACCGAGGTAATGCTTTGTTGCAACTGAAGCTTTACTATCAGGCGCTTAATAGTTTCGATCGCGCGATCGAGTTTAACCCAGACGATGCGAAGGCTTGGTACAATCGCGGTATAGCAGCCAACTCAATGGGACTTTACAAACAAGCAGTGGCTAGTTTTAGTCGATCGCTCGTTCTGAAACCGGACAGATCCGAAGCTGTGGAAGAGCGCAAGGTAGCTTTGGAGAAATTAGTCGGTTTAAATCAGAAAAATGCCAAGTTCACTCCTATATCTAAGTGTCCCGTTGAGGATTATTTAATTTGGTACAATCGGGGCGTGGAATTGGCCCGAAAAGGCTGCTACTCGGAGGCGATTGCTTGCTACGAAACTGCTTTAGAAATAAGTCCTAATTTTGCTAATGCTTTTTACAATCAAGCTTGCTGTTATGCGCTGCTGGGCTTTGCAGATTTGGCCCTGGACAATTTGCAGCGGGCTGTGGAGTTCATGCCTATTTTATACCGAGAGCTAGCTTTAGCTGACTCCGATTTGAGCTGCATTTGGAAACAAGAACGTTTTGCAGCGCTGATCCAAGGTTGAGAAGGAAAAAGGAAGAAGGAAGAAGAAGTAAGCTGTAGTAAGGTGCGCATTGCGCACCCTACAGATAGAGCCTGTGTGTCCAGGAATGTCAAAAAAAAGCTCGCGTTTCGGGCGAGCTTTTGTGGATGGGCGAGGGGAAGTTCGATCGCCCTCAAGAGTATTTTTGGGATATTTCTTATAAAAGGTAGTCGAAAAGCGGAAAACTCAGCGGCTTTAGCCCGCTTGATGAAAGCGACACGGGCGGTTTTAACCGCCGTGAATCTTTCTTAATTCTTAATATTTAAAAGTAGCAAAAAGTATTAAGATATAAGCCAGGAGGTAAGTGAAATTGCTAACAAACTACATCTATAAATTACGCCCTAATCAAACACAATCTTTGAGGATGGCAAATTGGGTAGATATGTTGCGAAGTCAATACAACTGGTGTTTAGGTGACAGAATCATCCAGTATAATCAGCAATTCATCCAAGGTAATTACTGCGATCTCCGAACCAGGAGCGAGGCTTGCCCATTAACCAGTTTTGTGAGCAAGAGTGGAGCCACTGGAAATCCTTGGAAGGATTCTAAGTTTGACAAAGAAGGTAAAGCTAGAAATCCGCGCCGTAGTGCTGGTGATATTCAGATTACAGCGTTGCCAGAATTAAAGGCAGCTAGACCTTGGTATGCTGACGTAGATTCAACTGTTCTACAGCAGAATATTAAACGGTTAGATACCGCGTACAAAAACTTTTTTGAAGGTAGAGGCTTTCCCAAATTTAAAAATCGCAGTAATTTTACATCTTTCACTTACGTGATGGGCATAAAATTGCAAGGCAATAAAATCTATCTTCCTAAACTGGGTTGGATGCGATTTTATAACTCCCGTCCCATCCCAAATGGGTTTACTATCAAGGCTTGTACGGTGAGAAAGCGCCAGAATGGTTGGTATATTTCCCTCAGAATAGAGGATAAATCTGTACCTGAATACAGCGCTAAACTTCTTAACAATAATCCCAAAGTAATAGGGTGCGATTTAGGAATCACTAAACTGGTTCATCTTTCTGATGGCTACCAAATCGAAAATCCCAAGTTTTCCACCAACAAAAAGGCGTATCGGACTCTGAAAATTAGACAGAGACGAGTTAGCCGCAAAGTTAAAGGCAGTAAAAATCGCAAAAAAGCGGCTATCAGAGTTGGGCGATTTCATCAAAAGATTGGCGATAAACGCCAAGCGCATCAATGGAAAACTGCTAATAAAATTGTATCTCGCAACGTCGATGTGATTGCCCTAGAAGATTTAAACATTTCTGGGATGATGCGCCGATGTAAGGTAAAAGTTGATGAGAAAACTGGGAAGTTTCTTGAAAATGGACAATCCAGAAAGAGAGGCTTAAACCGTGCTATCTCTGACGCGGGTTGGGGTGATTTAGTTTTAAAGGTTGCGTATCTAGCTGTGAAGCAGGGCAAAACCGTAATTAAAGTTAATCCCAAGCACTCTAGCCAAGAATGCAGAAATTGTGGCAATATCGACAAATCGAATAGAGATGGTGAAAAGTTCATCTGTGTTGAATGTGGCTATCACGAACACGCCGATATTGGTGCTGCAAAAACCATCAGAGATAGAGCTTTGAAAATAGTACGTGGGGACTCCGCGAAACTTGGGCCCAGAGCTATCGAAGCCCTAAACGCCCAAAAGATATCACCGCGCTCAAAAAGCAAACGCGGTGAGTTTGGGAACCTGAGCAATCAGGATATTAAGGTTGCAAAATCTTAAGAATCTCAGTCGCTTTAGCGCTGAGAGTGTCAACGTACAGAAACCCTGATGGACGGCTTGACTGGCCTGTTAGCAACTATTAGCACCTTATAAATTCCAGACTCGGGGAGTTGAGCAAAAGTTTGACCTTCGCCTTGATCGAGGAGTTGTCCCGACGGAGATTCGATCGCCACATCTAGATTTTTGTTGCTAGCAGTCACCCTGATTGTCTGTCCCTGTTTCCCCTCAACTGTGAGGGGCTGGATTTGGTAGCCGGACATTTTGAGCCTAACAGTGGCTTCTTTTTCCCCGTAGGCGATCGGAATTGCGCGATCGGGCCGATAATTCCACTTAGCGTTAAAGTCGCGTCCGAGTACGAAGCTGCTGGTTTGACCTTTCGGGGTGACACGCACGCGGTAGATGCCGGATTCTGGTAATTGACCGATCCACTGACTGTCGTTTTTTTCAATAACTCCCATATTCTCACCGTTGGGACTGTAAAGTTCGGCTGTCAGTTTTCCCGCCCACAGCGACAGAGTAAGTTCTCGCCCTTTGACACCTTCAAAAATATAAGTGGTGGGTTTGTTGATGGTGGCTCGAATTTCCGAGGTTGACATTCGCTCGATCGGCTCTAGCTTTGAAACTGGCGCAGAGGTAACAGGTTTGTTAAAGGTTTCTGTAATTTCCGAGGTAGCAATCCGCTCGCCCAGTTCAATTCTTGGGGCTACAGGGCTGGCAAATACGGATTTTGCCATCATCATGAGTAGCATTCCAGTCAGTAAAATTAGTTTTTTCATATCGCTTGGGAGGGGTGGTAATGAGTTGTATATGGTTACTTGTGTTGGCCTATTTGCACCGGATCAAATCTGGCGGATCGCGATCGACTACAGCAGTAGGGAGGATACGTAAATTTCCCTCACACAGAACCTACTGGTAGCAGATTTACTATGCGGGAACTAAGTAGTAGCCCCAGTTTGTCGTTACATTTTAATCATACTCCTCACAGTATAATATTCAGTGAAAATATTAGCAATTTGGTCAACAAAAATTAAAGCTTTTGTGCAGGAGTTGGCCCCAAAAAAAGCCAACACCCAAAAAATGCGGTGTGTTGGCTCCGGGACTTGCTTTGTTAGGTAAAAACTGCTATCACCCGTAGGGTGTGACGGTCTATACTTTTACTGGCGCCCGAGGGCGATCGGACTAATTATCAGTGTGCGATCGTACACACTCGCTTCTGTCCGGTGTGCGATGCGAACCTTACCACTTATACCAATTTTTTATGAGGCTGAATAGAATCCGATCTCCCTGGCACCCCCTGGTGGGAGGGGGGACAAGATTCTGCTCAAAGTCCCCCTTGCTTTCGGGGGATTTAGGGGGATCGAGATATGTGCAACTTCACATTAGATTGGTATTAGAGCTAGTAGGGTTTCTCAGGGCGGGTTTAGTTACGATTTTTGGACAAAATCTGGCTTCCCCTGCCAGATTTATTTGTACTAGGAACCAGAGAGAATTTTTAGGTAAGCTTGTACTGTGTTGGACAAGCCGATTTCTAACGCTTCGGCAATTAAAGCATGACCGATCGATACTTCTAGAATATCGGGAATCGAACAAAACTTAGCTAAGTTTTGCAAATTTAAATCATGTCCGGCATTCACTCCCAAACCGACATCCTGAGCCGAAGAAGCTGCTAAGACATATTGTTTAAAAACCGATTCTACGTTACCTTCGCGACAAGCAGTTGCATAGGGTTCCGTGTACAACTCTACTCGGTCTGCTCCAATTTCTTTTGCTAGGGGCATCAGAGCCGCATCTGCGTCCATAAACAGACTGACTCTAATGCCGTTATCTTTTAATTTTTCAATAATTGGCAAGAGCCGATCGCGATTTCCCGGAATATCCCAACCGCTATCGGATGTCAGCACGTCGGGAGCATCCGGGACTAAGGTACACTGAGCCGGTTTGACATCGCAAACTACATCCATAAATGGCGGCTGAAACGGATTTCCTTCGATGTTGAATTCTACGGTTAGCATTTTGGCTAAGTCGTAAACATCGGCAACTTTGATGTGTCTTTCATCGGGGCGGGGATGGACTGTAATGCCGTGAGCTCCGGCAGAAATTGCTGTTTTTGCGGCTTCGATAACGCTGGGGATGCCGATATTTCGAGAGTTTCTCAGGAGGGCGATTCTGTTGATGTTGACGCTGAGCTTAGTCACGGGATGTTCATCTTTAAGGTTTGATGCTACTATATTAATCGCTTTCACGAAACCTTTAGCGCCTGGCGATACTGTGACGGCATTCTGAGTACAATTTATCTGATGCAATTCAGGCGTTGCTGATTTGGAGTATAAATTGCCTCCGAAATTTAGTAGGGGCAATTCATGAATTGCCTGGGCAATTCATGAATTGCCCCTACTCTAAATTTCGGAAATTGCCTAAGCGAGTAAATCATACCTAGATTCAGCAATGCCACAATTCACACCATTTTCTGCAATAAAATCCTCTGCTATTTGCTGTTTGGCTGCCAATTTTTCAAGATTTCTGAGGCAGAAAAGCGGTGCAGTGCGATCGACTATTTC
>CASBQF010000400.1 GCA_949127775.1 Oscillatoriales cyanobacterium PMM_0080 | reverse complement strand
ACTATTTTTGGTTTAGCACCTCATCCCATGAATACATCCGATCCAGAGGAAAGAAAGGCTAATCGGGCTCATTTGGAAGGCTGGATGGATCGATTTGGAAATTCTCGATTGGATTGGGCAAATCAGTCAACTAATCGGTCTTGCCAACTTTTTCCGGAAAGGTAGATGCAGCAGTTGACAGTTGTTAGTTGTTAATTGTTAGTTGTTAGTTGTTAATTGTTAGTTGTTAGTTGTTAGTTGTTAGTTGTTAATCTTTGCTTCTAATAATCAATAACCAATAACCAATAACCAATAACCAATAACCAATAACCAATAACCAATGCCCGATGCCCGATGCCCAATGCCCGATGCCCAATGCCCAATGCCCAATAACCAAACGATCTAAATTCGGATTAAAAGACTCAGGCCATGAGAATCAGTTCCACAAGTTCCAAGCAAACCGTAAGTTTCTGCTAATTCTTTGACTAAAATAGTCTGTTTGGGACTTGGTTTCCAAGGATTGGGGTTATTGTAGGCGTAGTAAGTTTCTACGCCGTCAATGCCCAAACGAGCGGCTTCTGGGATTAATTTATCTGCGGTAGAACGATAGCGACAAGGATGTGCTAGAACTGCTAAACCTCCTGCTTGCTGAATAGCTTCAATTACCTTTGCTGCTGCATAATCATCGGTACCTTCGGTACCTCTATCACCTCGCAAGTATGGTTTGAGACTGGGATGTTGCGGATCGAAGGCGTAAGCGAGAATGTGTACGTCGTTGTTGAGCAATTCGGCATTGATTTCAGCGCCAGTCCAAAGAATTGGTGCTGTGACATTGCTATCGGGATGGTTTGATTTCCAATTATCCAACCAAATTTGAGCTTGCTCGTAGCCTTTGGTGCTATGGTGGTCTGTGATCGCAAAGCCTTTGAGTCCGATCGCGATCGCCTGTTCCATCACTTTCTCTGATTGCGATCGCCCGTCAGAATTAACAGTGTGCATATGGAAGTTATAGGAAGCTGGACAGCTATCGGCATCAATAGTCTGGAAGACTTGTCTGAGTGCTGAGACATTTTGGGCTTCTGGCTTGAGACTAGAACCGGGAAAGGGAGAGAGATTGACAGTCATAAGGGTTATTATAAAAAAACCTAACCTTGTTCAATATATCTAATAAATTGATATGTTGCACTTGTGGCGATAGTCACAATAGCGATGTATAGCAGTTGACAGTTGACCTGTGACAGTTGACAGTTGCATAACGAGAATCAAACCATTGATGCAGTAAGGGTATCGGCTCTATTCATGAAGTTATTTATGTCCTGACCGATGTGGCGGTTGCCATACCATATTCTCAGCAAGTTGTATCGGTATTGTTGAAACAGTCAACAGTTATACAGTCAACAGTCAAGAGTCAACAGTCAAAAATCACCTGACAGTGCAACCAGAATTGATGTCAATCGCATTTTAAACCGGCGGCGGCGGCTGTCGGAAATTCGATCGGCACAAATGTCACCCCAAATTGTTCTCTAGCACACGGAACAATGTGTCCCACTCGTTTAGGAGGGTTCTTCCGATTTCCAGTCTTCGAGTCAAACTCAATTATACCCGTGGCTCCCTCCGCTTTAAAGTTTGGATCGGCTAAAGTTTTCTGCATTCCTTCGCGAGTGGGTTGCTGCTGCATTTCTAGGGCTTTAATCAATGTCCGACTGGCGTCGTAGGTTAAAGCCGATCGAGTATTTACTGCGCCTCCCCACAATTTTTCAGCATAAGAAGGAAACTTTTTGTCAAAGCTTACTAACGGATGCCAAAACACGGATATTCCGAGTTTGTCAACAGATTTCAACTGCTTTGCTAATTCTAATGTTCTCGTTTCGTATAAAGTCCAGGGCCCGACAATCCAATTGCGATTGTTGTTAAATTTAATCATTTCCAGGGCATTTTCTACAGAATTAGTGACTTGACCATCGGGAACAACCAGTAAGGCGATTTTTCCTAATTTTTCAACTTCTTTGATTGCGGCTTCGGCGTTAAAATCATTTTTGGATAAATCGTAATAATTGGGAATTCTAAAAGTCTTGCCTCCTTTGGCTTCAAATTGCTGTTTGAATTCTTCCCACAAAGAAGCGCTGAACGGACTGTTGGGATTATAAAATACTGCTACCTTTTTTTCACCGGCTGAGATCAGTTGATTTACTAAAGCTTCAGCTTCGATGCTAGTTGTCGGAGCCGTCCGAAAGAAGAATTTTCGGGGTTTTCGTGTCAGTTCTTCTGTGGTACTTCCTGGAGAAATGGCGACGAGTTTATTGCGATCGTAAATATCTACTGTTTCCACCGTCATGTCACTGGTGTAGTGTCCGATGACTGCTAGAATTTCGGGTTGAGCCACCAGATAATTTGCCCTTTTAACAGCGTAGGATTTGATATTGCCATCATCCGCGATGATGACTTTAAGACCTTTTCCTTTAATAGCTTTTGGTTCGATAAAGCCTTGACCGGGAAAATCTTTATTGCTGTCATTTGCGGTAAGGAGACTTAAATTGACTTCGGTTTGAGCTTGAGCAATGCCGCGCAGCAGTTCTTCTGCTAAATTGGCGTTGAGAATGCTACCGTCATCCTTTCTGCGGATGGGAACAACAATTGCGATCGTGTAATATTCTGCATTTATTGATTTCAGCAGAGCATTGTTCATGTAAATTAAAGTTTCGGGGTCTCTGCGGTCTTCTCGCCAGGACTGTTTGAGCAATTTTAAAGCTTCTGGATAATTTTTATCGGCAAACTCATTAATTCCCCTTTGTTTTGACCAAAGGGCGGATGTTTGCACTAGAAGTTTTTCGCCCGAACTTACACCATCTGCGGAGGGTGTAGGCAGTGGTTGTTGTGGCTCTGATCTGGGAATTAGCAGGGAAATTCTGGGGATTAAAAGTGCGATCGCCAATGCAGCACTCAGTCCCACAACTCCGAATAGTAACGGGCGAAAGTGCGATCGATCTAACCTGGGTTGCGGCGGTGGCAATTCGAGCGAATCCAAAGGTTGTAACACCTCAGTCGCAGATTTGTAGCGCTGCTGAAAATTGAAACGCACCATTTGATTTAAAATATTTGTTAGAACATCGCTAACTCGCTCGGATGTTGAAAAAATCCAGAGTATTTCGCCTGTTTCGGGGTCGTGTGGTAAATTTGTAGGACGCCGCCCGGTGAGAGCTTGAATCGCGATGATTCCTACTGCATAAATATCATTGTATGGTCGCGGATTTGACCGGGGATTGTATTGTTCGGCTGGCATATAACCATTTGTGCCGATCGCCTGCGATGTCAATATTTCACCTGTACTGTTAGAAGTGAAAGTGCTGATTTCTTT
>CASBQF010000399.1 GCA_949127775.1 Oscillatoriales cyanobacterium PMM_0080 | reverse complement strand
TAGCCTGGATCATGCCGCCTTCCTCATGCTCCTGAATTAAAGAATAGATAACAGTGGAATAGTGTCTGTTTGTAGTTTAGACAAGTTACCCAGTATTGACTTTCCCGTCGGAAAAAATAATGGGATTTTTGGTCTGCCAACTGAGTACCAGTTGTACGAGTCAAATTTCGAGTTCTAGTTTGAACTAACGATCGTATTCGATCGATCGCAGACTTTAATGTCGCGACATAGAATTGAGTACGTGGCTGGTTCTTGCGCCGTGAGTTACCGCATTATTTGCGATACCCTTGGTCAGAGAAACTTTTCCGCCGAGATGCGATCGATCGCAGCTCATCAATAAATACTGGCTGTTTTACTTGGTATTTCGATCTTTTACCCGTACCAGTTTTCCGGCACGGAACCCTGTAAGTTTTGTATTCAAGGCGTCGAACTTTTGATCTACCTGCTGCTTTTACTCTGGTTGTCAGACATCACAGTTACAAGGCGAGTTTTCAATACCTTGGATACGGATCTGCTGCTTCAAACAAATACAGCAGAGAGTCAGAGCACCAAACAGCGAGAATCGGATCTTATTGCAAAGACCTTCCCGATTGTAGCCGTTCTCACAAAAAATGGAAGTTGTTTTCCGTTTTTTGTCAAGAACCAGGAAAACTTTGTCAGCTTATCTTGACAATACTCACACTATGTCGGGTTCTGCTAAATCCTGAGAAGGGGCCGCAAAAATTTTGGCACGATCGAATCGAATCGAACGGCGCTGTTTTCTGCGAACATCTGGGTGAACGGCTGCGGCGTAGTTGGCCAGACAGTTCGCAGACAATTTTTGACTTGTCGGAATTCCGACCAATACAATCGAGATGCACCCATCTTTACCCTGTTTCCCTGAATTAAATGTTAGGCAATCTGTGATTAAATAAAGCTTACGAGCTTTAGTTGTGAGTCGGCAACTCTGGATTGGAGACCGACGATGACCCCAAATGAAGCGTTGCGGGTTTAGTAGTGCAACAGGGGGCTTTCATTGTTAAGTTAGCTCAAATCTCAGAAATTGGGTTTAATTTTGACGTTAAATCACATTAAGTTCTTAACGCCACATTCTCATTTAAGCAGTTCAACACGAATTTGTCGCGTCAGTGGCAAAAAACCATCATAATAAATTCTACAGAGAGTTAATCCGCCACGCAACTCCCGGCTGCAAATTTCTCTAAACTTTGTTGGCTTTCGCCTTGCACTCGCGCGATTCTACCCGAAAAGGAAGCAACACTGTTTCGCCATCTCCCAGCAGCAGTAACTTCATTCTTGCTTTAAATATATCGTTTGAGTGTGAAGATTTGATAAAGTTATTCATTCAATTTTAAGTAAAATTGCTGAATTGTCTTGAATCCGATCGCTCTCTTGGTAAAGTAGACTGATCACTCGCTCTTGGATGAGGTTAAGGATGTTGAGCGATCGATGAGATTTATATTACGTTTTTTTACAGCGTGTCTTCCCAAAGCTTGACCTCTAAATAGTAGTAGCCTGCGGGGCGGAAAGCCATCGCACTCCTAGCTCAGCAATGACTAGATTAAAATTTTTCTATAAAGTTTATTATACCTGCTGACGATCGATACTTTCCAATAAACCTCTATAAAAGACTTGGAAGCTTTTAGAGCGATTTAATGCAGGATTCATATATTGAGAAATTTCGCTAGCAGCTTTGTATTTTTCTAGTCCTCCCGGATGATATCCAGCTTTTCGCAGAACTCTTTCTAAAGCTTCCCATGTTCCTCCTTTGATAGCATCTGAATCGCGATAGGGTTGTTGAGTAGCTAAATTGGTGGAGACTTTGGGATAAGCTTGGCGAATTGCTTCAACATCGCCAAAAAACCACGCTTCTAATTCTTCAACTACAATCCGATTTAAGACTTGGAATGATTTATCTTTTTGACAGGAAGATTTAGTAATTAATCCTGATGATATTGCAATCAATTCTAGTTGTTGTTTTAATTTGAGACAATCTTCTCGATCTTCATCTATTAAAATAACAATTTTCCAATCAGGCGGAAGCCATGCTTGATAGCCTTTCAAACGGTTAGGCAATTTAGCCAGTAAATCTGTTTTTCCTCGAAAAGCATGAATTTTAGAGGTAACAGCCGATGGCAAAATTTTGGGCAAAAGCTGGATTAAAGCTGATTCTAGGGATGCTTCTTCCACTAAAAACTCAAGATGCAAAATGCTCACCTATTCTTAATTTTAAAGCTAAAGTCATTGCGGTGCACCCGCATTTTTGAGGGGATTTCCCACATCAAAGAAATCTTCCATCCACAGCGAACCGAGTAAGGAACCGCTTTCTATGAATTGTTTAATCCCCCGCATATCAGCGGTTCGTTTTGCTTGAGTAAAACCTTTTTCATCTCGATACAAAACCCATAATTCCTCTGGTTTTAAACGATCCACAAAAAATGGAGAATGGGTTGTTATCATTAATTGAGTATTAGCAGAAGCAGAACGACATTCTTCTGCAAGCTGAGGTAATAATTGCGGATGCAAATGATTTTCTGGTTCTTCTATTCCCACTAATTGTGGGGGATTTGGATCGAATAAAACTGTCAAATAAGCTAAGAGCTTTAACGTACCATCGGAGGCATATTTTGCCAAAATGGGATGAGAAAAAGGAGCATCTTTAATTTCCAACAAAAGTCTGCCATCTTGCATGACAAGGGCCTCGACTTTTTCGAGGCGTGGAATACGAGCAGAAAGGGTTTTTAGTATTTCTTCTAACCGATGGGGATGTTGTTCTTTGAGGTATTGGATAACATTAGGTAAATTGTCACCAGTGGGGGACAATCTTTCCTGTGCACCTGCTTCGGGAAGGCTGCGGGTATTATCTGCGGTTAAATAGGATAAATACCAACCTGTAATAAAACGTCTTAAAGCACTGACGCGAGGATGTTTTGCAAATTGTCCTAATGTATTTACTGCTAACAATTCAGATGATGCTAGTTGTTCGGTAATCCTTTCGCCTTCTTCATCAGGACTTTCGCCACTAATGACTTGTCCTTCCCCTTTTCTAAAGTCTAAAAACTTAAAAGGCTTACCTTGGCTGGCTCGCCGCCACTGTAACGATTCCTCAGCGATGAAAGGACGATTATTTTCTTCATCTATGGCGAGATGATAGGTAATTAACGGCGATTTGGATGTCTCTCGATATTTTAATTCAATGATGATGCAGCCTGTGCTATCTCTGGTGCGTAATTCTCGAAATCTGCCTCGTCTATCCCAGGCTTTTCTGAGGCTTTCATTGAAACATTCAGATAGGAAAGCGAAAACATCAAAAATAGTTGACTTTCCGCTACCGTTGGGGCCTAGTAAGACAGTTAAAGGGGTAATTTTTTTAAGTTCTAGATTATGTAAAGCTCGATAATTCTGGACTTTAAGATATTCTATACGGGGAATATATTTCATCGTTTTACCTCCTGAATTATAGTGTCTGTTTCTTTAATAAGTAGTCTGTTAGATTCCCGACTTCTTCAAGCAGTCGGGAATCTAGGTATTTGGTTTTTTTTAGGTTGTTCTAGAAACAATTATTACTGATTTCGCAGTTTTGGATTGACAAACTCATTTAATCCTTCTCCTACCAGAGACAATCCGACTACCATCAAAGTCATCGCTAAACCCGGAAACAAAGCCGTCCACCAAATGCCGGTAGGTAGCGCATCTAAGGCTAAACGCAAATCATGTCCCCATTCTGGAGTTTCTTCGGGAAGTCCCAAACCGAGAAATCCTAAACCTCCCAAGGTTAAAATTGCATCGGCGGCGTTGAGTGCAAACAGCACTGGTACGCTCTGAATGACATTTAGAAATAAGTAGCGCGAAAGCACTGTCCAAGTGTCAGCACCCATTGCTCGTGCGGCTTCGACAAATAGTTCAGTCTTGACGCTGACGGTGTGATTTCTGACAACGCGGTAGTATTGAGGGATGTAGGAAATGCTTAGGGCGATCGCAGCATTCAAAACTCCTTTTCCGACTACAAAGGCTAGTGTCAAAGAAAGCAGCAATCCCGGCAAGGTATAAATGGTATCCATTACAAATAACAAGACGCGATCGAGCTTACCGCCCAAATAACCGCTAACCAATCCCAGCGGTACACCGATAAATAAACTCAAAGTTGTCGCTAAAATCACCACTTGCCAAGCAGCGCGAGAAGCAAACAGCGTGCGAGAAAAAACATCATAGCCACTACGGCTAGTACCAAACCAGTAACTCCCCGATGGCGGTTCATGAATCGGGTTAATTAAAGCATCTGTAGGATTTTGCAACCATCCCCAAGCTTCCATCGCTGGAGACAAAGTGGCTACAAATATAAACACGGCAGTTATCATCAAACCCACCCACATCATTTGCATTGAGAGGTTTGACGGTGCGGCAAGGTTGAGAAATTTTGGTAGTCGGAGTCGGCCTTGAGCCATAATCGGGAATTGGTAATGGGGAATTGGGAATTGGCAATTGGGCATCGGGCATCGGGCATCGGGCATCGGGAATTGGGAATTGGGCGCTGAGCGTAGTCGAAGTGCCGAAGAACCTCTTTCCTCCTCCTTCTTCCTGACACTTGTACTGAAACAGGAACGAAGCCTCGCACGGAGCGAAGTGTCTCAGTATCCGTTACCAGAAAGAATTGGCTTAAAGCCGGAACCCTTTGAGGAAGAAATTAAAAGAAGACTATTCACTGCTTCAGTCCTCTTCCTTCGAGGTAGAGGTAGCTGTCAACTGTCAACTGTCAACTGTCAACTGTCAACTGCTAGAGATTGCTAGCAATTAACTCACGATACTGGCTTTTTGGCTTAACTCCTTTGAGCTCAGTCACCAAAGCCTTGTCCTTGAAATACTGAATCGTCGGCGTACCCGTAACACCAGCATTTTCAGCAATTTCTGGATCTTCTTCGATATCAATTTCGACGTAGTGAATTTTGCCATCAAACTCATCTACTACCTTGCTCAAAATTGGTCTGAGGCTGTGACAAGGGCCGCAAGTCGGAGCGGAATATTTGACGACAATCAGCCGATCGCTATCGTGGAACAATTTCCGCAAAGCATAACCTCCTTCGTGTCGCGTTTCTTTGATATCAAAATTCTCACTGGTTTCCCGCACTTTGGGAGTTTCCGCTGCTGCGGCGGGTTTCTGGGATTCCTCAGTTTGATGGAATTCCTGAGTTAAACCATTAGCTGAGAGCCAACGCTCTGCCAACATCGCACCCATACAACCGCTACCAGCAGCAGTGATTGCTTGGCGAAACTCGTGGTCTTGGACATCGCCGACGGCGTAAACTCCCTCGACGCTAGTTTCTACGGAACCATGTTTGGGAGCAATGTAACCGATTTGGTCGAGTTCTAGTTGACCTTGGAATAAGACTGTATTGGGAGTATGACCGATCGCATAAAATAACCCACTCACAGCCAAATTGCTTTCTGCACCAGTTTCAGTATTGCGGAGTTGAATCCCTTCGAGTTTGCCATTGCCGTAAACATCCACAGGCTCGGTATTCCAGTGGACGATAATTTTGGGATTGTTCAAAACCCGGTCTTGCATGGCTTTGCTGGCCCGCATGGATGATGAGCGCACCAACATATGAACACGAGAACCATATTTAGTTAGATAAACTCCTTCTTCTGCTGCTGTGTCACCGCCACCGATAACTGCTAATTCTACATTTTTGAATATCGGTGTCGCCCCGTCGCAAATCGCACAGGCAGATATTCCTAAATTCCAGTATTTTTCTTCACTTGGTAGGTGTAGTCGTTTGGCTATTGCGCCTGTAGCTATTACTATGGTGTGGGTTTTGATTTCTCTGTCTTCCGATCGCACTGTAAACGGACGCTTGGTTAAATCAACGTAAGTTACATCTTCCGTGTATAGTTCAGCACCCCAACGGACTGCTTGAGCTTTCATCCGATCCATTAGTTCCGGCCCGGTGATACCTTCGGGGAAGCCAGGAAAATTTTCTACTTCTGTAGTGGTCATCAGTTGACCGCCGGGGATGCCTCCCATTTGATAGCCCTCAAAGACGACGGGCTTGAGGTTTGCTCTCCCGGCGTAGATGGCGGCTGTGTAACCAGCAGGGCCTGAGCCGATAATTACTAGATTTTCTACGGTTTGTTGGGTCATAGTTATTTATTTGAACTCATAACGACTTCGTTTTATTAATTCTAGCAGCGATCGAGCATATTTCTATTGTTGAGGGGTTGAGGGCGATCGGGACAATTAAACCTAGTTTGATAAGCAAATACAATAAGAAAACTAATTTAGTTTTAAATGTTCAATCAATCTCCGAAAACGCCCAAAAATTACCATCCCTCACTATTGATTCCATTCTCATTTGCTTGACGAATTTGCGCCGTTTGAGCTATTATACAATTCTGATACTCAAGGGGTGCTATGACTATTTTTTCATTTAAACGCTGAAACCCTTTAAAGTAGTCAAATATACAAACTCTACAAATGTCAATAAATTTTGTTATAGATAAAAAGCAGAAATAAAATAGTTAAGAATTGTAACGAAAATTGGGTTGATTTGACAAAGTACGGTAATTGTGATATGTAAAGTGCGGTCGGGGAAAAGGTCGATCGAGCTTTTTACTTTCTTCCCCGCAGGAGACTATATACTTCTTCTTCTTCTTCTTCGTGTTCTTCGTGTCTTCGCGGTTCAATCATACGAATTTCTCCGGCTCGAAAAGACTAACCGATCCATCACACAGGCGGGAAGCCCGTGCCACAATTAACACAGAGTTTTATACTTGTGTCTAAATGGATAAAGTCAAGATATTGTTTGTTTGCAGCCGGAATAAGTGGAGAAGTCTGACTGCGCAGAAGATATGCGAGAAAGTTAGTGGCTATAGCGTGCGATCGGCTGGAACGGAAAAAGCTGCAAGAATCAGAGTCACTGAGGGTCTTGTCGGTTGGGCGGATTGGATATTTGTGATGGAGAAGAAGCATAGCGATCGACTCCGCAGCAAATTCCCCGAAAGTCTAGAAGGGAAACAGCTTATTTGTCTGCAAATCCCGGATAATTACCAATATATGGAACCGGAGTTGGTGGAGCTTTTACAGGCAAAACTCAGCCCCTATATGGAAATGCCAGTTAACGAGATAAATTTTATGCAGCGAGTTTTGGAACCGGAAGTGATGGATTCCTGGGAAGAGGCGATCGAATACGATTCGATGGACTTTACTGAGGTTAACTCTGCTTTTGCTAGGAGTGCGGCTGCTTTGGGGCCGGTTTTTGGAAACGTTTTGGATGCTGGGACGGGTACTGCTAGGATTCCGATCGCTATGAGTGCACTTCGACCACAGTGGAAATTGACTTGCATCGATTTATCCGCAAATATGCTGAAGGTGGCTGCACAGAATGTGGAAAGGGCCGAGGTGCGATCGCAAGTTAGTCTCGAATTGATTGATGCTAAGGAAATGCCTTATCCTGACAATTATTTTGACATGGTGATTTCCAATAGCATTATCCACCATTTGCCCGATCCTCTGACATTTTTGCAAGAAGTCCGGCGGGTGTTGAAACCCAACGGAGCAGTTTTTTTGCGGGATTTATTCCGGCCGGAAACGCTGGAAATTAGGGATAATTTAGTCAAACTGTATGCGGGAGATTGTAGGGCGCATCAGCAACAATTGTTTAGCGATTCACTACAAGCAGCTTTTACTCTGGATGAAATTGAGACAATGGTGCAAAATGCTGGGTTGGATGGGTTGAGGATTTATGAATCTTCGGATAGACACTGGACGGCTGAACGTGCTTGGTGCGAGACTTTGTAGAAAGGTAAAGGTGCGATCGACCTTAACTTGTGTCCAATCTAAAATTTAAAATCCTAAATCTAGAGTAACTCGATCGCGTCCTTGGTCTTTTGCCTGATATAGCGCACGGTCTGCTGCTGCAATCAAATCTTTCTGAGCAGTGTGCGATCGAGAAAAGGTACTCGCTACCCCCAAACTCAGCGTTACGCAACCAACCTCCGATTGCAAATGTTCAACTGCTAGCTTTTTTACCCAAACTCGAACTTGTTCTGCAATATAGACAGCAGTCCCAGGTTTGGCGTGAGGCAAAACGATCGCAAATTCTTCACCTCCGTAACGTGCTACCAACGACTCTCCAGAAGCATCACCTGCTGAGCAATTTACAGCCTCAACAATAGTTTTAGCTACCCTTTGCAAACAAGCATCTCCTGCCTGATGTCCATAGGTATCATTGTACTTCTTAAAAAAGTCAATATCGCATAAGATCAAAGATAGTTCTGCTGCATTTTCTGCCAATTCCTGCCATTTCTTCTCTAAATACTCGTTAAAACATCGGCGGTTAGCTACCTGAGTTAATCCATCTGAGTTGGCAAGGCGATACAATTCCGAATTAGCTGATTGTAATTGAGAATTAGCTGCTTCTAGCTCGGATTGTGTGACAGATAAATTATAATAAAGCTCGCTAATATACCAAGTAGCTTGTTGGTGAATTTGCGACAAAGCTACTAACACTTGATGCACATCTAACAATCGGTAAACTTGAGGTTCTAGCTGCACAACAATCGGCTCGTAAAGTTGTTCCGGTGGTCGCTGTACAGCTCGCTGAGCTGCCATGACAATTAAGGCTACTCCTGGTAAAATTAAAATATCGGTTTGAGCAATTTTATACAAAGCTATAATTGGTCGGCAAGCAAATATATCTACTCCGTAAGGGCGGCTCATGCGTTCCATAAAACGCCTACGCGATATCATTCCTAAAAAATCCCCATTTTGTGTCAATATAACTCCCGGAAGCAGCGGGTGAGCTTGAAATAACCGAGCTACATCTTTGGCGAGATATGACGATTCAACCTGAAAATTGAATACAGCTAGCTCCTTAAGAGTAGACTCTAAAGTTAGATTTTCTGGTGGTTTTTCAGAAAAATTAGATGGTGTAATAAATTCAACAGACACAGGACAGCTCCGAATGAACAATACAGCAAAAAATCTAGTGTCACCCTTAACTCATATTAACATTTATCGATCGACGATGGTTGTATTATTAAATACACTGTTCATAGCAGATGTTGAAGGAAGAAGGAAGAAGCAATGTTTTCAGTGTTCCCCAATTCGATGCACTGAGTGATAACCATCTTGTCGATTGTTATTTAACTAAGTTGCTTAGCAGTTGAAAGCTCGCCCTGAGCGAAGCCGAAGGGTTGAGAGTTGACAGTTGATAGCGAACTTTTTAGGCAGGGAATTTAAGTCCTTGCCTAAAAACAATCCACCTAAAGGTGGGGGCTTAAATCCCCTGTGCTTTGGTTAGTTTCTATCCTGAGTATATTACATTAATTCATCCTCGTTTAATTATAAACTTGTCGAATAGTTATCTATTTTTAAATCGGGAGTTTTTTTAGTGTAAATTCCCCCTATTTTTGAACGATTCTTCAACTCATTCGCGGCGTACACAAACTAAATAAACCCGACTTTCAAACCAGATATAGGCTTTCATTCAGTTGACAGTTGACCCTTCGACTACGCTCAGGACACCGCAGTTGACAGTTGGCCTAGACCTGGAAGTCCAAGGATTGAAGCAATGAATAGTCTTCTTTTAATTTCTTCCTCAAAGGGTTCCGGCTTTAAACCAATTCTTTCTGGTAAGCTGCTCTGCATTTAAATTGCAGATTTAGAGCGGGCTCTCCCGCCCACCCCACAAGAGTTTGATTATTTTTTAACACCAAATTTAAGTGCAGAACAGCTTATAGTGGTTCTCAAGAAAGTGTCCAATGCCCAAGATCCAAGGCCCAATACCCTACTCTTTCTCTGTGTCCTCTGCGGTCTCTGCGGTTTAAGATCATTCAGAAACAACCGTATAATGAGATAACGGGGTTTTGCATAGAAAACGAGTTTTCTGGGCCAGTCCCTGAATTCAAAATGCAAAACTCCGAAGCGTGGCGAGGAACAAAAAACCTGGCAATGTCCTCACCAACCCCAAGTTCCAATTCCTCCCTTAAACGGGCCGACAATATCTTTGGTAATCCAGCCGCCGTAAAAATCTCCTGGTTGAGATTGCACTAATTCCCCATCCACATAACAGGCATCCATCTGGCTCGGATAAACAGCCACATAATCCTTAATGGCTGCAAAAACCGGATTAGGGTTAGGATAAAACCAAGCAGCATTTACTACTTCCTTGGACTCTACTATCACAGTGTAATAACCAGCTTGTCCCTTCCACTCGCACCAAGAACCCCGTGAAGTTTTGTGCAAATATTGCATTTGGATGTCCTCGGGGGAGATATAGTAAACAGGAGGGTGACTTGTCTCCAATATTCGCTGAGGGCGATGCGTATCGGCGATTGTTACTCCATTAAAAACTATTTGTACGTGTTTGGTCAATTCCTCAAGGCGAGGGGGACGTGGGTAATCCCAGACAGACTCTTGACCGGGGCCTGGTTCTATGCGATCGAAGTTAACTTGCATAATCTCCTCTATAAAAAAATAATTAGCGACTTAGCATTACAATTTAATAATGTAGCCTGAATTTAGTCGCTGCTTCAGACAAAATTAGCTTTTTCTCAAGTCTCTATAATTATGAGCATTCGCTCTAGAGATGTTTCCGACTATCAGTCCAATGTTAAGTGGCAAACAGTTGCTCGTGGAGGCATTGTCTTTAGTCTTGTCAAATCGACGGCAGGTGCAACCTTGGTTTCCCAAACTTTGGCCCGCAACTGGGTGACAATGAAAGTAGCAGGGATTTAATGCGGTGCTAACCAGTTTTTGCGATCGGCCTTCAGCATTCGAGGCCAAATAAATCTGTTCCTGAAAACTGTAAAACTGGAAGCGGGAGATGTGCCGACAGTCTGGGATTTGGAAACTACTGGCGGTTTAAGTGCGGATGAATTGTACGATCGAGCTGCAAACACAGAATTATCTGATAAAGTTATAGCCAATATCAAGGTTTTTTAATCTTATTTGCCAAAGTCCAGGGCTATGCCGAGTTTGCTCATACATTCAAGCCAGTGCGCCGAAAATAGGGCCTGCACTGAAATTACCCGCGATCTAACTTTGAAAACTGAGCGGGCAGCCTATAAAAATCATATCTATGGAAATCCCCTTTAACATCACCCTGTTGATGGTCATGACCGTCACCTGTGGTATCAGCGCTCAAGTTCTGGCCGCTTATCTGAAAGTTCCGGCGATCGTCTTTTTGCTACTATTCGGCATTTTAGCAGGCCCGGATTGCTTGGGAATACTGCACCCCAATCTGTTGGGGAGTGGTTTGGAAGTTATGGTGTCTCTTTCTGTCGCCTTAATTCTGTTTGAAGGCGGCTTGAATTTGGAACTGCGAGATTTGGGCAAAGTTTCCGGTAGCATCCGCAATTTAGTGACAGTAGGCACTTTAATTACGCTCATTGGCGGCGGAATGGCTGCGCACTGGTTGGGAGAGTTTCCCTGGCCGATCGCATTTCTGTATGCTTCTCTAGTAGTCGTCACAGGCCCGACAGTCATCGGCCCTTTACTCAAACAAGTATCCGTAGACAAACAAGTCGCTGCTTTGCTTGAAGCCGAAGGAGTTTTAATCGATCCTGTCGGGGCAATTCTGGCAGTGTTGGTACTGAATATTATCTTAAATGGCAATCCAGACTTGCTGGTTTTGTTCGGAGATTTGATCGTACGGTTAGGAGTCGGCGCAGTCGTCGGGGTTGTGGGAGGCTGGCTGCTGGGATTGATTCTCAAGCGATCGAACTTTCTCTCAGAAGACCTCAAAAATTTAGTAGTATTAGCAGGTTTGTGGGGATTGTTCGGCTTAGCGGAAGAACTCCGCAGCGAATCGGGACTAATGGCAACAGTTCTCTCCGGTATAGTTCTCAGAGCCGCTGCTGTCCCGGAAGAAAGGCTGTTGAGGAGGTTTAAAGGTCAACTTACAGTCCTTGCTATCTCCGTACTATTCGTACTGCTAGCGGCGGATTTATCCCTCGCTAGTGTGGTCGCCCTCGGTTGGGGAAGTTTGTGGACAGTTTTAGCATTAATGTGGGTAGTGCGGCCGATCAACGTTTGGCTGTGCACTTGGAATAGCGGACTGAATTGGCGGCAGAAATTGTTTGTTTGTTGGGTAGCGCCACGGGGAATTGTCTCAGCGTCGATCGCATCTTTATTTGCAATTTTGCTCACCCAGCGCGGAATCAACGGGGGCGACTCAATTAAAGCCTTAGTTTTCCTGACAATTATTATGACAGTTTTCGTGCAAGGATTAACCGCCGGACGAATTGCTCAATTATTAGGAGTCACATCGAAATCGGCAACCGGTGCTGTGATTGTCGGGTCAAATCCTTTGAGTAGATTAATTGCTCGCCTGTTTCAAGAACAGGGCGAATCTGTGGCAATTATCGACACCAACCCGGAAGCTTGCGAACAAGCAGAAAAGGAAGGTTTGCGGGTGTTTTTGAGCAGTGCTCTGGATCACAGCGTGTTAGAAGAAGCCGGACTCGATTCAATGGGAACTTTTTTGGCAATGACTAACAACGGCGAGGTAAACTTAGTGTTAGCTCAACGAGCAGCCGAAGAGTTTTCGCCGCCGAGGGTTTTGGCAATATTCCCCAAAGAGCCGCAAGTAAATACACCTGCAAATAATAGTAAAATTAATCAAGCCTTTGTCTCCGATTTGTCGCTGAAGGATTGGAACGAATATTTGACTGACGGCGAAGTAAAATTGGGCGAAACCGAGTTAAACAGCGAGGGATTGCAATTTCAGATTGCTCACTTGCAAGCTTTGGTGCAAGCTGGGGAGTTGTCGCCGCTGTTGCTGGAAAGACAGGGATATTTACAAGTCGTATCGGCAACAGAGATTTGGCAAGCGGGCGATCGCATTATCTATTTACTCTACGATCCGACACCGAAATTGTTGAAGAGATTGTCCGGTTCGTTTCAGTCTCGCTTGACTTTGGAAAAGCATCAGGTAGTTGAGGAAGTGCCGATTCCCGATCCGGTTTTAGAGGAAATTTTGGAAGTGGCTATAATTGAGCAGGAAGCAGAAGTTTTGCAGCCACCAGTTTCGCGATAGAAATCAATCGGAATGATTTAAATTTTCTAGGACGCAAATATAATATCAATTCCGGCTGCGCCGAAATGATATAGAGGAGACGGCAGTGCCGTGTCCCTACCACGAGCAATTGTAGGGACACGGCACTGCCGTCTCCTCCGTTTATATCATTAGGAGAAAAGAGAGAGATTAATAGTTCCCATGCTGACGAATTTGAGATCATATCAATTCCGGCTGTGCCGAAATGATATGGAGGAGACGGCAGTGCCGTGTCCCTACCACGAGCAATTGTAGGGACACGGCACTGCCGTCTCCTCTATAATTCCTTACTCTGCCTCCCCAATCAAAGTAAACGCCGCCCAATTTCGCGGCTGGGGATGATTTTTCATCGTAGTTAACATTGCTTGCCGCAATGCCTGGGCTTTGTCGGGATTATTTTGCAAGTTTTGATAAAATGCTTTCATTAATTCGGATGTCGGCGCATCGGGAACCGCCCACAAAGAAACAATCACACTCGGCACTCCTGCTGAAATTAAAGCCCGTGATAAACCAATCACGCCATCCCCGGTAATTCTGCCTTCTGCGGTGTTGCAAGCACTTAAAACGACTAAGCTGGCTTGCAGTTTCATATCAAAAATCTCTTCTGCGGTCAATAATCCGTCATCGGTGCCAGAAGGAGCAAGGGCGATCGCACTTCCCAATCCGCGCACATCATCGAGCAATCCGTGGGTTGCTAGGTGAATAATCGATGCTTGGGGCATTTTTAGGACGATCGCAGCTTTTGTACCTTGTGCGCCTGTAATCGCTTGGGTTTTGAGCAGAGGGGCGATCGCTCTAGCTTCGGCTTCGGCTCCAGGTAGAGGAGACAATTGCCGTTTGGGTTCTCCTGGAGAGGGAGACACACTCGGCATCGTGGGATTGCCCAATACTAGAGCGTTACCGCTGTTGACTGGCTTCTGTGCTAACTTCTGTTGTCGAGTTAATGCCAGAACTTGAATCGAGGGGGAGGTGAGAATCGTGTGTTTTTGGATTAAGTAAGTGCCGTTGGCATCTTGTAGGGCGGGGAAGGGCACTTGGAAGAGCGATCGTTGGGGAATGAAAATGACATGGGCATTGGGGTCTTTGGGTAGAAGGCTGGCAATGGGATCGATCAGCAATTGATGCAGTGTCGGTAAGTCGGGTTGGGGTTGGGTGGAGCGTAGGCTGCTCCGACTGCGAACAGCCAGGAATTCTTGATTGCCAACGATTAAGCTGGCTAGGGAGGCGTTGTGTTTTTGCCAGAGGGGTTTGAGGTCTACCTCGCGGAATGTGATTTCGCCTGTCGGTTGAATTACCCAAATGTAAATCGCGGATTCACGCGCTACAATTTGTTTGCCATGAATCTGAAAGTCGTCGTAAATGATTGAATACTGCACCAAAGTGGCGTTCTGTGCTTTCGCTATTTGGCGGATTTGATCCTGGTTGGGAGCAGTGGCGATGACCGAACTGGCATCACCAGAGGATAAGCGCTGTGTGAGTAGATCGACAAAGGCACGAGCGCGTCCCCGCTCGGAAATTTCTAGAGCGGCGATCGGGTTATTCTGAGCCACCTGGACTTGTTGTAAAGTCCGATAGGTGCGAGCTTGTTCTTCAAAGATGGAGACTTTATTGGCATCGTTGGAGCCGAGCATTTGCCGCATGGATTCCCAAACTTGAATCCCATTGAGGAGAATTTTTTCAGCTTCTGTTGGGTTGCCAGCTTTCAAGAAGCCCAATCCGAGGTTTGTGAGCGCCCGACCTTCTCCTTGGCGGTCTTTCATTTCGCGGGCGATGGCTAACCACTGCTGTGTATACTCAATGGCTTTGGCATAGTTGCCCAGATCGAGGTAAGCGGTTCCCAAATAGCCTAATGCCTTACCCTCTCCTTCGCGGTTTTTCATTTCGCGGAAGATGACTAAACTTTGCTGTGCATACTCAATGGCTTTGGCATAGTTGCCCAGATAGATGTAAGTACCTCCCAAAAAGCCCAGTGTTGCGCCCTCCCCCTGGCGGTCTTTAATTTCGCGTTTGATCGCTAAACTCTGCTGTGCATAATCAATGGCTTTGGCATAGTCGCCTAGATAGCGGTAAGGGATTCCCAAATTATGCAGTGCATTCCCTTCCCCGTAGCGGTCTTTAATTTCGCGGGCGATGGCTAACTGTTGCTGTGAATACTCAATGGCTTTGGCATAGTTGCTCAGATTGATGTAAGTGGCTCCCAAACTGCCCAGTGCATTACCCTCCTCTTGGCGGTTTTTCATTTCGCGGGCGATGGCTAACTGTTGCTGTGCATACTCAATGGCTTTGGCATAGTTGCCTAGAGAGCGGTAGGCGGCTCCCAAATTGCCCAGTGCTGTACCCTCCCCCTTGCGATCTTTAAGTTCGCGTGCGATCGCTAAACTCTGCTGTGAATACTCAATGGCTTTGGCATAATTGCCTAGAGAGCGGTAAGCACCTCCCAAATTCCCCAGTGCATTACCCTCCCCTTGACGGTTTTTCATTTCGCGTGCGATGGCTAAACTCTGCTGTGAATACTCAATGTCTTTGGCATAGTTGCCCAGATAGCCGTAAGCACCTCCCAAATTGATCAGTGCCACACCTTCTCCTTGGCGATCTTTAATTTCGCGGGCGATGCCTAAACTCTGCTGCCCATACTCAATGGCTTTGGCATAGTTGCCCAGAGAGCGGTAAGCACCTCCCAAAGCGCCTAGTGCCCAACCCTCCCCGTAGCGGTTTTTGAGAGCGCGATAAATTTGCAGTGCCTGTTGCCAGGAATTCAGCGCTGCTAGGACTTGACCAGTCTGATACTGTTGAATCGCCTGCCGCATTAGCCGATCGCCCTCTGCTTGACGAGCATCCGTAGTTTGAGCGATCGCTGGGAAGAGAGAGTCAGGAGTAGTTAATAGAGACATAGTGGCAATCAGGAACAGAGAAATGGAAGTTAGGAAAACAGAAGTGAGCCTAGAGTGGGTTGATTTGAGTCGCTTAAATGGGGAATACAGCATAGGATTCTAGAGTTGGAATTTAGAGAATTAGCCCGATCTCGCAGCAGGGATGGGGACTCTAATCTGAATTAGACAAGAATTTTAGCGATCGGGCGATCGGCTTGAATCAAACCATATCCAGTCGCATAGTCAAATCCAACATCAAAACCTGGCGTGTTTAGCTCGTCCATATCCAGAGCCGTCTGCTCTAATGCTCGATTAATGTCCGCAGGACTTAAGTGCGGATTTGCCATGCTATCCTGTCAACCCATTCCGATTAGCTGTTGTCGTCAAAATATACTCAACTTGAGCCGGAGTTAAATTCGGATTGGCACTCAAAACTAAAGCAGCTACACCAGATACTTGTGCTGTTGACATAGAAGTGCCACTTTCGATTCCATAATCGTCATCAGGAATTGTAGAGTAGATGTCTACTCCCGGAGCAACTACGTAATCTAAAGGTCTCGAACCCGCACGGTTAGAGTCGTCATCCATTCTGCCTGTTACATCAATGCTGCCCACCGCAATTCCCCAGCGATCGGCATTACGAGCTGGATAAGCTGGTTGGCTGCTACCCAAATTTCCGGCTGCCATAACCACAACAGAGCCTTTGTTATTTGCATACTGAATTGCCTCATTTACCACGTTGTCAGAGAAAGAATCACTTCCCAAGCTGAGGTTAATTACATCGGCTCCATTATCAGCAGCATAACGAATTCCATTAGCAACATTATTCGGTGAGCCACTACCAAAGGCGGGCAACACTCTGACAGGCATAATCTTGGCATTGTAGGCAATTCCTGTGATGCCAAAATTATTTCGTTCCGCAGCGATCGCACCTGCTATGTGAGTACCGTGGCCATCCCAACTCAGATCGATTGGGTTGTTGTCGCCCGACACAAAATCCCAACCCCGAATATCATCAATATATCCGTTGCGATCGTCATCAATGCCATTTCCGGCAATTTCACCAGGGTTCCGCCAAATATTGCCATCCAAGTCGGGATGGTTGTAGTCAACACCAGTATCCACGACAGCTACAACAATCCCATTTCCTGTAATGTTCTGATTCCAAACTTCCGGTGCATTTATGACATCTAGTGCCCAATTATTTCCACCCAGATCGGGAAGAGCAGGGAAAAGACTTGAGCGGTTTAACGTGCGGGAAACTGCTGCATTTGCATTCACCAAGCCGTAGCCATAGTTAGTATTAAAAGGGCCTAATGGTGTTGGAATATCGGGCATCACAGGAACAGAAGTTGCAGAAAGATTCAGGTTGTAATTGGTAGAGTTGTTTAAGAAGCTATAGACTTGGACATAGTATGTCCCTGGAGCCAAATTGGGTACATTAATCACATCTGGGACTGTGCCGCTCTCAAGAGAGATGGCAATACTTTCACCAGAATCAACTACACCATTGCGGTTTTTATCTTGAATTAGCTTTACGTCAGCATCCGCTCTCAAACCGTCTAGACGCAGGTTAAAATTACTCTTAGTGTTGATATCGAATCGGTAGAAATCGCTAGAATCGCCTAGACCCACGAAATCAGTTAAGTTGATGCTACCATTCTCAACACCAACAACATTACGAGCTGTCGAAAGAGAGTTACCTGGATCGGCAAAATTCAACTGAGAAGCAGACACTGTTCCTGTTAGCGGATCTGCGTTTGCACTGGTTGACTGTGACTGCGGCTTGAGTTGAGCATCGGCGACATCGCCAGTAACTCGATCGCCCGCAGAGACACTGAAGCCCTCGCCTGCATCACCTACAATAAAATCTGCGATCTGTGTCTGTTGGTCGATGCTGGATGCTGTGAGATTAGTCAAGCTAGATTCAGGACTGTAACCAGAAGCATTAAATGGAGCGATCGCTCCGTTGAGCAAGTCGCTGTTAGCCGGAAATGTCGATCGGGCGAGATCGTTTGGCTGTTGGCTGAAATAAAGGCGATCGTTAAGATTCGTGTTGATGTCTAACATAATTTAAAACCTCAGATATTTAGATTCATTCGATTGAGACGCGATCGCGAACCAAGATTCATTTCACAGTCCGCCAGGGAATTAATTCCCTGTCTCATAGCGCAAGTCCTCTCAAAGAGGACTGAATCATCTAACTCATTAGTCCTCTTTCAGATATAAATGTCGCTGCTACCAAGCTATAACAAGTGATTAAAATCCCTGAGCAGAGATAATACTACCTTGAAGATCGGCCACTCTTACATTTGGCACAAAGCCTACTATGTCGGAGGAATTCTTAACTTTAATTAAAGTGCCTTGACTCTGTATCGGTTGAATATTCAATAAACCTGGCGGGGCAAATAGTTTGATACTTTCTGGTAGATCAACCCCAAATAAAACTGTGACGTTTGTCACGTATTGCAAGTCTACATCGCTAGCATTCAAACCGCCTGCCAATCCAATTCGATCGACACCAGGCCTGAAACCTAGAATAAAATCCGCATTATTGACATCTGTAACTCCGGGTTCTGCTTGGATGACGTACAAGTTGCTGCCCCCGATTTTGATGGAATTATTCTCATCCAAACCTCCTAAAATATCGTGACCAAAACCTCCCACCAGAGTGTCATTTCCGCTACCGCTGATTAACAAATCATTGCCTCTGCCGCCAAAGAGAATATCGTTTCCTGCACCACCTATCATAAAATCTGCATCTTGACCGCCGCTGAGAGAGTCATTTCCCTCTTCTCCAGTCAGCAAGTCTTTACCTTTTCCTCCTAATAAAGAATCGTTGCCCAAACCCCCGCTGATAATATCTTCTCCTTCATTGCCATAAACCAAATCATTAGCTGTTGAGCCAGTGACTACATCGTCACCTGCAAGCATCCAAACTCCCAAAGGAAAATTAGCTGTATTTGCGATCGACAAAGTAACAAATTCGGATGAATTGTCGCCAATTAATCGTCTAGATTCTGACGGATCGGGTTGTAAAGTCATAAAAAAATCCTCTTAATACTTGACTTCAATCTTAAGCAACCCAGATTGAAAAAGCATTCGTTCTACCCACAGAGTTGATCGAGTATCAGGTGCAAAATAGATTGCGGGAAAGTGCAAAGTATGTTAATATGTACAGTAAATGGTTCACTTCCATCAGTTTTGAGATTGAGACGCGATCGCGAACCAAGATTCATTCCACACTCCGCCAGGGAATTAATTCCCTGTCTCATAGCGCAAGTCCTCTCAAAGAGGACTGAAGAATATAAAGCAATACTGTTTAGATCAGAACAATCTGACTTGGTTTCATAAGTCTGTATTCCCATAAATTAGTGAGATGAAATTCGTCAGAGAGTGCTAAATGAACCGTATTGGCACATAAAGGGCGATCGGGCACATCTTCATCTTCGGCAAGATAAGTATCGCTAAACTCGGTACTTACCAAATGTTCGATAATTTGGTAAGGCATTGGCAGTTTTCTGTCCAGCATCGGATCGGGCGGTACGGGGAGTTGACTTTTTTGTACAGATTCCGACTGCGCGCTTTGCTGTGCAACTCTCATCGCGGACTCCCACAAATTTTTGTTGCGGACTCTTTCGTCAGGTTCGATAATTCCTGCATCTTGCAATACCTCTGTCAGCAATTTCCACAAATAATAAGCAACGTATCGCCCTAGGTAGCATATTTCATAGTTCCGTGCGATCGCATAATTATGCTTGATTTCTTTGTATGTAAAACCATCTAAGACTCCTTGAATAATTGCTCGCTGTAAGTCGTTCAATGGTTCGCCTCTCTTTTCCTGTACCAAGTTATCTAGAATGTTTGTAGCTGATTCGGATGTATTGTTGCCAATTAATTGTCGAAATTCTGACGGATCTGGTTGTAAAGTCATAAAAAAAATTCTCTTAACAGTTGACTTAAATCTTAAGCAATCCCGATGAAAAAATCATTCGTTCTACCCACAGACTTGATGAGGTATCAGGTGCAAAATAGATTGCGGGAAGGTGCAAAGGTAGGTGAATATGTAGACAACTCGGCGGTTGAAACCGCGTCTACACAAACAAAGTCGGCGCAACGCCCGACGGTCGAATAAAGATCGTTTCCGATCGCATCAGAATTATTAGAAATTAGGAGACGGCAGTGCCGTGTCCCTACCACGAGCAATTGTAGGGACACGGCACTGCCGTCTCCTCCGTTTATATCATTAG
>CASBQF010000398.1 GCA_949127775.1 Oscillatoriales cyanobacterium PMM_0080 | reverse complement strand
CTTTTAATGAGTCCATATTTACCCCACACAAATTTTTAACTGTGCATTAAATTTTAGCCCGAAGCGGCGGGCTTTGTTTATTTCAATTTGCGGGTAATTGCTCGATCGCGCGATCGATCCAATCGCAACCTTGCTCCACCGTTTCTACCACCGCCAACAACCCCCGCAATTCCGCAGCACCGGGGAATCCCTTAGCATACCATGTTAAGTGCTTGCGCGCTTGAGTGACACCGCTCTCACCCTTGTATTCCCACAAAGCCCGCAGATGCTCTTTAGCACATTCGAGTTTTTCAATTGGTGTCGGAATTATCTTTTCTCTGCCTGTTTTGATGAAATGATCGACCTCTCCCACCAAGAAGGGATAACCCAAAGTTCCCCGCGAACACATCACTCCATCCGCGCCTGTTTCTTCGAGACAACGCATGGCAGCCTCAACAGAAAAAATGTCTCCGTTGGCGATCACAGGAATCGACAACACTTCCTTAACACGGCGAATCCACTCCCATTTTGCCTGGCCATTGTAACCTTGCGATCGAGTGCGACCGTGGACAGTAATCATTTTTGCTCCCGCATCTTCCATCCGTTTGGCAAATTCCAAAATATTAATTTCTTTGTCCGTCCAACCGATGCGAGTTTTCACAGTCACAGGAACATCTACCGCTTCCACAACCGCCCGCACAATTGCCTCGGCAGTTTCGGGCGATCGTAGTAAGGAAGAACCGCCGCCATTTTTAGTAATTTTGTTAACCGGACAGCCCATATTAATATCAACTGTATCCGCTCCTTCTGCCACTGCCTTCTGTGCTGCTTCTGCCAAAAATTCCGGGCGACAGTCAAATAATTGAATACTAATCGGGCGCTCGTTTGGGTCAATTTCCATAATTCTCGGCAATTGCTTCACGTAGTGCAAACCCGTAGCGTTCACCATTTCGGTGTACATCATCGAATCCGGGGCGTAGCGGCGCACCAAGCGGCGAAATACTAAATCGGTAACGCCGGATAAGGGGGATTGCAAGACGCGGCTTTTGACTTCAAAGTCGCCGATTTTCAGCGGAGTTGCTAATCTTTCTTTTAATTCGGGAGATAGGGTAAGCATAGTCGATCGCACTTAAATTCTAATATCTGTATATTCTACAACATTAAGTATTTATACTTGAATAAAGTAAAAAATAAATACAAGCCCCACAATAAAACTGACTCTTTTACGCTCATGCCGAGAAACCGGGTTTTTACGAGTTTTTGGGTTGGGTGACGAGAAATATAGAGAGAAACCCGGTTTCTGAGATTTGCGCAAAATAGATATCAGGTTCTATAAGAGCCTGTTCTTAAGATAAGGAATGAGAATTAAATAACTTCCACTCTTGAAAGTGGGATGGGCGTCCCGCCCGTCTTGAACAGGCTTTCCTGCCTGTTCCACAATAACAATTAAGATTGTAAGTTATTTAATTTGCGATCATAAGGTGTTCTTCGGTAAGTTTTAAACTACAATTGTTGGATTCCCGATGATGCCGATCGTACATTATAAAAATTGTAGAGAATTCCTATGGACGCCACAGCACTCTGGCAACGCTATCAAGACTGGCTTTACTATCATGAGGGATTGGGACTGTACCTCGATATCAGCCGCATGGGATTTGACGACGCTTTCGTAACAGCACTCAAACCCAAATTTGACAAAGCTTTCAAAGACATGGCAGCTTTGGAATCAGGGGCGATCGCCAATCCAGACGAACACCGCATGGTGGGTCACTACTGGCTCCGAAACCCCGATTTGGCTCCCACAGCACAATTAAAACAACAAATAATTGAAGAGATAGCACAAGTCGAAGAATTTGTCAAGAAAGTTCAAAGCCGCGATATCAAACCGCCCTTTGCTCCGCAATTTACCGACATAATCTCGATCGGCATCGGCGGTTCAGCCCTCGGCCCCCAATTTGTCGCCGAAGCCCTATCCCCAGACATCCCGCCCCTAGCAATTCATTTCATTGACAACACAGATCCTGCCGGGATCGATCGCATCCTGAACAAAATCAAGGATAAACTCGTCAGCACCCTAGTAATTACCATCTCCAAATCCGGCGGCACCCCCGAACCCCGCAACGGCATGATCGAAGTTCAAAAAGCCTTCGCAGCCCAAAAACTCGACTTCGCCAAACAAGCAATTGCCATCACCGGCACAGACAGTCAACTAGACAAATTAGCCAAATCCCAAGGCTGGATTGCCACCTTCCCCATGTCAGACTGGGTGGGAGGACGCACTTCAGAACTCTCAACAGTCGGACTTTTGCCAGCAGCTTTGCAAGGCATCGACATTCGGGAAATGCTCGACGGTGCTAAAGTCATGGACGAAGCTACCAGAACCACTGAACTCAAACACAATCCTGCCGCGTTGTTAGCAATGTCTTGGTATTTTGCCTGCAACGGACGTGGTGAAAAAGATATGGTAGTTTTACCCTATAAAGATTCACTGCTATTGTTCAGCCGCTATTTGCAACAATTAGTCATGGAGTCGATCGGCAAACAGCTAGATTTGGACGGCAACACAGTTCATCAAGGAATATCAGTCTACGGTAACAAAGGCAGCACCGATCAACACGCCTACGT
>CASBQF010000397.1 GCA_949127775.1 Oscillatoriales cyanobacterium PMM_0080 | reverse complement strand
CCGTGGAGAACACTCGGCTGTCATCAAAAACCCGGCTTCTCCCCAAAAACCGGGTTTCTGAATAATTAAGCCCGATCGCGCGCCAGCTTCAAAACCTCAACCACATCTTGGTGATTTTCGGAGGATGCCCAGATTAACGCAGTCCAAGTATTATTATCCTTGGCTTTGAGATCGGAACCTCGATCGAGCAAAACCTGCACAACATCAGCGCGCCCGCTACCAGCCGCACTCATCAAAGCCGTCAAACCAAAAGTAGTTTTAGCATTCACATCCGCGCCCGCATCCAGCAAAAGCTGTACAATCTCGGTATGTCCGGCAGCAGCGGCACTCATTAACGGTGTCCAACCGTCATTATCGTGACTGTTAGCATCCGCCTCTGCTGCGAGCAATTTTTTGACAATATCAGTATTGCCATCCTCAGCCGCAGCCGTCAAAGCCGTCGCACCTTCCTCATCTTTGGCGTTGATATCTGCACGTTGTTCGATCGCACTTTCCACAGCCGCCACATCACCCATCTTGACGGCACCGATTAAATCTGTCATAAATTCTCCCTTGTATCCTCTCAAATATTAAGTCCTATGGCTGTCGATATTTTAATCCTCTCCAACGGGCCCGGAGAATTAGCAACATGGGTGCGTCCCGCCGTGCAAGCATTGCGCCAGCAATTGGCAAACAGGGGCACAGAAGCGCGAATCTCGGTGGTGCTGTCCCCATGTCCGCACGCCACGGGGAAAGAAGCACAAATCGCTGCTTCCTACCCAGAAGTGGATAGAGTACAAGCACCGGAGTATTTTTTTCGATTCCTATTGTCGGGCAAAACTGCGGAAAATTGGGATTGGTATGAAACGGGAGTAGTTTTGTTTTTAGGCGGCGACCAATTTTTTACGGTTGTTATTGGTAAAAGGCTAAAATATCGGACTGTTACTTATGCGGAATGGGACGCGCGGTGGTATCGCTGGATTGATAAATTTGCGGCGATGAAACCGGAAGTTTTTGCTAAAGTTCCGCAAAAATATGCTGATAAATTTACGGTTGTGGGAGATTTGATCGCAGAAGTAGGTAATCAAAAATCGGAGGCAAAAGACGGCGCACAACCCCGACGGGAAATAGAATTAATTGGATTGTTACCGGGTTCTAAGGCGGCGAAATTAGCTTTAGGTGTACCGTTGTGTTTGGCGATCGCCCAATCGATCCATCGAGTCCGCCCTCAAACGCGCTTTGTAATTCCGGTTGCTCCGAGCTTAGATGTGCAAACTCTAGCACGTTTTGCCGACGCTGAACAAAATCCTTGCTTGCATTTATTTGACAACGCTAGCGCGGAACTTCATTTAACAGAATCGCCGTTTTTGCAGACAGCAACTGGCTTACAAATAGAACTTTGGACGCAAACTCCAGCCTACGATTTGCTATCACAATGCAGTCTGTGTTTGACGACTGTGGGAGCGAATACTGCGGAATTGGGTTCGTTAGCAATACCGATGATTGTGTTGATTCCGACACAGCAATTGGATGCGATGAAGGCTTGGGATGGTTTGCCGGGATTGTTGGCAAATTTGCCGTTAGTCGGTTCTGTTTTTGCGACGGGGATTAATTGGGCAATCTTGCAATTGGGGAAGGGAAAGCTTTATGCTTGGCCGAATATTTGGGCGGGCGAGGAGATTGTGCCGGAGTTGGTTGGGCGGCTGGAAGCGGATGTTGTGGCTGAATTGGCGATCGACTATTTGAGCAATCCTGATAAATTAGCACTCGTTGGCGATCGGCTCCGCAGTGTGCGCGGCGAATCTGGGGCGGCGCGGAAAATCGCTGAATTGGTTTGTGAAGAAGTCGATTTTATCAAGCATTAATTGTCGTAGGGGCGGGTTCACCAACAATATCCAACACCAACAAACAATTCAAATAAACCCGCCCGCACCCCACAGACAATATCAAATTACATTAAAATGTGAGAATAATTCCTAATTTTCCCAAATATCGTAGGGGCGGGTTCACCAATAATATCAAACACCAACCAACAATTGAAATAAACCCGCCCGCACCCCACAGACAATATCAAATTACATCCAAATGTTAGAATAATTCCTAATTTTCCCAAATATCGTAGGGGCGGGTTCACCAACCATATCAAACAAAAACCAACAATTAAAATAAACCCGCCCCCACCCCACAGACAATATCAATCTGCTAATTTTCCCAAATATCGTAGGGGCGGGTTCACCAACAATATCGGAAACCAACTAACAATTAAAATAAACCCGCCCCCACCCACAAACAATATCAATCTGCATGATTCCATGACAATCAAAATTAATGCAGCCTGTTAGCTATTCGTTGGGTTGGGGCGGGTTTATATATCCCTCGGCGGCTAACAGATATTGGCAGGTTTACCCGCCCCTACAAGTCTTCGGGTTGATTTACCTAACAATATCTAACACAAACAAACAACCTAGCCCCGATCGTTCTTGGCAATGATCCAAATAGCGTGAATCATACCCGGAAACCAGAAAAAACAGGTTAGAACCAGGTTTATCCAAAAATCAGCGCCGATCCCAACAGTCAAAAATACGCCCAACGGGGGAACAAAAATTGCAGCGACTATGCGAAT
>CASBQF010000396.1 GCA_949127775.1 Oscillatoriales cyanobacterium PMM_0080 | reverse complement strand
CTTTAGAGGCACAAGACTATTATTTCCTCAAACCAGTTCAATCTTAGATGAAGGAAATATAGCCATACTTCCGGGAGAAAGACTTTCTTGGAATGCGCTTTTATTTGCAGTCAACAGCAGTGAAGCAGAAACCTTAGCAAGAAGTGGGGGGAAACCGACTCCTAGGATGCTACAAGAAATGTCATCTGTAGTAACTTGGCTGAAGAGTTTGGGAGCTACTTCGGTGATTCCTGCTTCCGAACTTTATATCAGACACGCTGGCAATATTACGGGAGTCGTAGAACCTTTAACTGGCTCCCAAATGCTGTTTGGTGGTGTACCAGCGACGGAGGCACTGGCAACATTTAGCTATGATTTTGATGTTCGGGGAGGTATCATAGATCTTGGGAAGAAAGCGAATAGCCAAGGCTGGTCCAAAAGTCTCAATTTTAAACGACCCACCTTTAATGTTGGCATCGGTCACGCATTAGTTAAAAATGTTCCTAATCTGGCAGTGGTGAGTCCTTGTTCGGGATTTGAAGGTTTTGCTTCGTCTGCGGGGCGAATTATTGAATTCAACGCCGCAGTCGGTCAAGGTGTAGGCATCGCAGCGATTGTTGCCATTCTAAATAACAAAAATCTAGCCGATATATCTAACCAAGAAGTGAGGCAAGTTCTGGTTGCCACAAATCAATTACCTGAAATTTATGGTTTTGCAAACAATTTTGAAGGTACTCTACTGGCGCAATTCGAGGGTCTTTTTGATTCTAGTTCTATTGCATAATTTTTCTATTAGTCAGGTGCTAAGCTGTTGCACATTTCAATTAGATATTCGGGACAGGCTAGAAGCCCATCCCACAAGATTTTGATTTATTCTTGACATACAATTTAAGTGCAGAACAGCTTACAACCAAAGAAACCAGGTTTTTTTAGGGAAAAACTTCGTTGCAGCCGAGAGAGTAGGTAAAAAAACTAGCTTCCCTTGCTCCATGCGTCCAGACATAGTAAAATATAAATCAAAAAATGATCGTATTTGCGAACAAATTGATGATTAAACTGCGCAAATGGCAGCGGATACTGCCTTTAATACTTGTTTTTACGATCGCCCTTATCTCCACCGCCATTTTCTCATCCCGTGTTTCGGCTCAAACTCCGCCAAAAACCCCAATAAAAACCGAATTGCGCGGCATTTGGCTGACTAACATCGATAGCGATGTGATCTTTTCTTCCAAAAACATCACAGACGCTGTAAATAGGCTAGACAAACTAAACTTTAATACCATATATCCTACTGTTTGGCAAGGGGGTTATACCATTCATCCAAGTGCTGTAGCCAAACGAGTATTCGGATATTTAAACGACCCCACGCCAGCATTAAAAGGGCGAGATGTCCTCAAAGAAATTATTACAGAAGCACATAAAAAAGGTATCGCAGTAATCCCTTGGTTTGAGTTTGGTTTCATGGCCCCCGCCGACTCAGAATTAGCGAGACTGCATTCTGACTGGCTAGCAAGGCGGCGCGACGGTTCAACTATTTGGAAAGAAGGCACACACGATCGAGTCTGGCTGAGTCCCTTTCATCCTGAAGTACAGAAATTTATCCAAGAGTTAGTTGTGGAACTTGTCGAAAATTACGATTTAGATGGGATTCAATTTGATGACCATTTTGGCTTACCCTCGGAATTTGGATACGAAGCATTAACTGTTCTCATGTATCAAAAATTTATCAAACAACCTCCCTCCGATGATGCTCGTGAAACTTTCTGGATTCGCTGGCGGGCTGACAGAATTAACGACTTTATGGCACGACTTTTTACCGCTATCAAAGCCCGTAAACAAAAATGTATTGTTAGCTTATCTCCCAACCCTCTTCACTTCGCATTACCTGCACACTTACAAGACTGGTTTACCTGGGAAAGACGCGGTTACATCGAAGAAATTATATTGCAGGTTTATCGCAGCGATATCAAGCGTTTTAATCAGGAGCTCGAACGGGAAGAAGTTAAACTGGCAAAAGTACATATTCCAACTGCGATCGGAATTTTAACTGGTTTAAGAAATAAGTCGGTTCTGCTCAAGCAAATTCAAGAGCAAATGCAAGAAGTGCGAAAAAGAAACTTTGCTGGTGTCTCTTTCTTTTTCTATGAAAGCTTGTCGAGTTGGGCTAAAGAAACGCCCCAAGAGCGAGACTCTGCAATGCGAAATTTCTTTCCCACAAAGATACCGCGCCCCTCTGTTTAAAGGTTCGTAGTCAGGACTTTAGTCCTTCTTTATTGGATTATTAAGCAATAGGGTTCACTTAACACTATTCATGCCCCGGAGATCCCCCTAAATCCCCCTTAAGAAGGAGGACTTTGAGAGCATTATTCTCCTCTCCTTTTTTAATAAGCAATAGGGTTCACTTAACACTATTTATGCCCCGGAGATCCCCTAAATCCCCCTTAAGAAGGGGGACTTTGAGAGCATTATTGTCCTTCCCTTTTTTAAGAAGGGGTGTGCCAGGGAGATATCTCTTAAGTGAATCGTATTGGATTATGAAGGACTAAAGTCCTCACTACAAACCTTTTAATTACTGATGTTGACACAAGAAATATTCTACCGATTCATTATTGCTACTTTATGCTTGACTACTTTACTAGCTATCGGCTACCTGACTCCGAGGAAGTGGGGAAATTACTCGCAGACAAATTGCACAATTCCCATTTATATTTCAAATCAAGGCATTCACACCGAAATCATCGTTCCCGTTGAAAATGAATACTTTAACTGGCATCAATATTTACCTCTAACTGAAATCGGGCGCGAGGCAAATTCTGAGTATAAGTATTTGTCTTTTGGGTGGGGAGACAGGGCTTTTATGCTGGAAATGCCAACGTCAAAAGGTATCAACCCAGTTATAGCTTTCAAGGCGCTATTTCTCCCTACTCCTTCTACTTTGCACGTTCAAGGTTATCTGGTTTTTCCCCGAAAGATAGAAACAAAATGTGTTAAGATTAGTGCGGAAAATTATCTAAGGATGGTAAATTTTATTAAAAATTCGTTTCAATTAGACGCAGCGGGTAATAAAATGAAAATTAGCTATGGCTACCACAACAACGATAGTTTTTATGAAGCAAAAGGCAGTTACTCGATTTTGAGAACTTGCAATGATTGGACGGCGGAAGCTTTGCGACAAGCTGAGGTGAATACTCCTTTATGGTCAACTCTCTCGTCATCGATTATGTTTCATTTGAACAGCGGTTGTGAATGTAGAAGTCAGTAGTCAGTTAACAGTTAACAGCAATCAATTACCAAATTCCCAAATTATGAATGTAATTCCAGCGATCGACCTTTTGGATGGAAAATGCGTCAGACTCTATCAGGGAGACTACGCGAAGTCCCAAATTTTTAACGACAACCCCGTCGAAGTCGCCAGACAGTGGGTAAATGAAGGCGCAACCATGCTGCATTTAGTAGACCTCGATGGGGCCAAAGCGGGTCATCCTGTGAACTTAGCAGCCATTGAGGCGATCGTCCGCGCAGTAGACGTTCCCTGTCAACTGGGAGGCGGAATGCGCGATCGCCCTTCTGTCGCGGCAATTCTAAATTTAGGTGTTCGGCGGGCAATTCTCGGCACTGTCGCCGTTGAACAACCGCAATTAGTCGGCGAATTGTGCACCGAATTTCCAGGTCGAATTCTCGTCGGAATCGATGCCAGAAATGGTAAAGTTGCAACCAGAGGCTGGCTGGAAACTTCGGAAGTTTTAGCAACAGAATTGGCGCAAAGAATGGCAGAGTTAGGGGCTGCTGAAATTATTTATACAGACATTCACCGTGATGGTACGATGGAAGGGCCAAATTTGGAATCTTTACGCGAAATTGCTAATGCTATTTCGATTCCGGTGATTGCTTCGGGTGGTGTAAGTTCGATCGCAGATTTGTTAAGTTTGTTGGCTTTGGAACCAATTGGTGTCAAAAGTGCGATCGTTGGTAGGGCAATTTATACTGGCGATATCTTGCTAAAAGAAGCAATTCAAGCAGTCGGACAAGGAAGATGGCAGGATGTTCCACCTGATTTGGGTTCTTCAAGTTTTGCTTGAGCATTTGAAGGCATTGCTGAATCTAGGTATGATTCACTTGCTTAGGCAATCCCTGAAATTTAGAGCAATTCATGAATTGCCCGGGCAATTCATGAATTGCCCCTACTCCAAATCAGCAACATTTGAATCCGCATAGCCCGCATTAACAAAACCGGAACTTTTGAGTTTGTCTACGATTATCTGGTTTTAACGTTTTTCTGATCATCATCATACCATGTTTGTGAACCATACAATTACAGCCTTAAGTTCTGGGATGGCATCCCTAGTTGTTCCGATACCTTTGTTAGCAACAGTCGATCCCGAAAATTCGCCGATCGTACTCAGCGGAGTTTTGCTCAGTTTAGTAGTGATCTATCTCGCCAGCAAATTAGGCGCGGAAGTGGCTAGAAAATTTGATTTCCCGCCAGTTTTGGGTGAACTTGTAGCCGGGGTGATTGTTGGTGTATCTGCATTACATCTAATCATTTTTCCCGAAGGCGGGCTGTCAGCGTCCAACTCAGGGATTATGACGGTTTTGCAATCGATTAATCATCTATCTCCAGCCGCCCTCACGAGTGTCTTTGAATCGCAAAGCGAAGTTATTTCAGTCTTGGCTGAATTAGGCGTGATTGTTTTGCTGTTTGAAATTGGCTTAGAGTCGGATCTCAGACAACTCAAAGAAGTGGGGATTCAAGCCGTCGTTGTTGCTTGTGTTGGGGTGGCAGTTCCCTTTGCCGCAGGTACTGCGGGTTTAATGCTCATTTTCCACACAGCCGCGATTCCAGCGATTTTTGCGGGGGCTGCTTTGACAGCAACCAGCATCGGAATTACATCTAAAGTCTTGTCTGAATTGGGACGGCTGAAATCTAAAGAAGGTCAAATCATTGTCGGTGCGGCGGTGATTGATGATGTGTTGGGAATTATTGTTTTGGCGGTTGTCGCGAGTTTAGCGAAAACTGGTGAGATTGATGTTCTTAATGTCGTCTATTTGATAGTTAGTGCCACTGCATTTTTGTTGGGTTCGATCCTGTTGGGCGGGGTGTTCAACAAAACCTTTTCTGCGGTTGTGGAGACACTCAAAACTCGCGGAAATATAGTTGTCCCGGCATTTATCTTTGCTTTTTTCATGGCTTTCCTGGGTAATGCAATTCATCTC
Source organism: Oscillatoriales cyanobacterium PMM_0080 (assembly GCA_949127775.1). Lineage (GTDB taxonomy): Bacteria > Cyanobacteriota > Cyanobacteriia > Cyanobacteriales > Microcoleaceae > Microcoleus. The sequence goes on along the minus strand of CASBQF010000396.1, from coordinate 17,252 downwards.
GAAGCGATTTTAGGTGCGTTTGCTGCTGGTTTGGTTTTGGATGAAAGTGATACTCGAAATGAGTTGGATGAATTGGTAAAGCCGATCGCCGATTTGCTTGTTCCGATCTTTTTTGTAACCGTCGGCGCGCGCGCAGATTTGGGCGTTTTGAACCCAACAGTGCCGGAGAATCGGGCGGGGCTTTTGATTGCGGTATTTTTGATTGCGGTAGCGATTGTGGGCAAGTTGGTGACTGGTTGGGCGGTGTTTGGTGTACCGGGAATCAATCGATGGGCGATCGGAGTCGGGATGATTCCTCGGGGCGAAGTCGGGTTAGTTTTTGCCGGAATCGGTTCGGCTAGCGGGGTTTTGGATAAACCGCTGGAAGTCTCGATTATTATCATGGTGATTCTGACGACTTTTGTGGCGCCGCCATTTTTGCGGATTGCCTTTGGAGATACGATTGAACCTCCTGCTAGCGGGGAACCTTCCAAGATTTAGGAAGAAACCGGGTTTCTGGCAATTCTGCAAAGTCTAAGAAACCCGGTTTCTCAGAAAATCTGGGTTGGGTGGCGAAATATTTAGGAAGAAACCGGGTTTCTGGCAATTCTGCAACAAATCTCACCTGCAATTAACCCCAAAAAATCAGAACACAAAAACAAATAAGGACACAAAAACAAATAAGGACACAAAAACAAATAAGGACACGGCATTGCCGTGTCCCTACTGAAACTAACCAGGTTTGCTATTACTTAATGAACAGCATTTCTTGATAAGTAGGCAACGGCCACAAATCATCAGCCACTTCACCTTCGAGAGCATCAGCATACTGGCGAACCTCATCCATCAAAGGACGAATTGTTTGCGAAGCATACTGCATATGGTCTTCTGTCGTAGCAAAATCATGCTTGCTCAAAGCAGCACTCAACTTGCTCGCAGTATCCATCATGGACTTAACCAGCGTCGCAACTTTTTCAGCACTTTCCTTTTCCAGTTCAATCCCAATCTCTTTCAACTTAGAAATCGTGCCGGAAAGTTCAGCCAAATATCTCACCGCTGCTGGATAAATCATGGTTTTTGCCATGCTTCCGACCAGTTTTGCTTCGACTTCAATTGCCAGCAAATACTGCTCTGCATACACGTCATAACGGCTTTCCAATTCAACCGGAGTCAGAACACCTGTCTTTTCAAACAAGTCTTCAATGTATCCTGCCTTCAACACAGTCAAAGCATCGGCGGTAGTCCGCAAGTTGGCTAAGCCCCGTTCCGCAGCCATTTTGTGCCATTCTTCAGAATAGCCGTTGCCACCAAATACCACCGCACCGTGATCGTCCATCACTTCTTTCAGGACTGTTTGGATGGCAGCATTCAGTTCAGTTCCTTTAGCCAAATCGCTTTCTAATTTGTTAGCAACCCAGTCCAAAGAATCTGCGAGAATTGTATTCATCGCCACCAGTGGGCCGGAAACAGATTGACCGGAACCTACGGCACGGAATTCAAAGCGGTTTCCAGTAAAGGCAAAGGGCGAAGTTCGGTTTCTGTCGCCAGCATCCTTGATGAAAGTAGGCAGTGTTTCTACGCCTAAGTTCATAATTCCTCTACCTTGAGAACCTTGAATTCCTCCCTTGGTAATTTGCTCGAAAATATCTTCTAATTGTGAACCCAAATAGACAGAAATAATCGCTGGTGGAGCTTCGTTAGCACCCAATCGGTGGTCGTTGCTGGCAGTCGCAACTACCGCGCGCAACAAGGGGCCGTATTTGTGAACGCCACGAATTACAGCGCCGCAGAATACTAGGAACTGCACGTTTGAGTGTGGTGTATCACCGGGGTCTAATAAGTTTCCTTGGGTGGCATTACCAACAGACCAGTTGACGTGTTTGCCGGAGCCATTAATGCCAGCAAAAGGCTTCTCGTGCAGCAAGCACATAAAACCATGTTTCTTCGCAGTGTTGCGCAGAATTGTCATGGTTAATTGTTGGTGATCGCTGGCGACGTTTGCTGATTCAAAAAATGGTGCAATTTCAAATTGACCTGGTGCTACTTCGTTGTGGCGAGTTTTGGCAGGAATGCCCAGGCGGTACATTCTTTCTTCTACTTCCTGCATGAAAACTTGAACGCGCTCTGGAATTGCTCCAAAGTAGTGGTCGTCAAATTGCTGACCTTTGGCTGGAGGTTTGCCGAACAGGGTGCGACCTGCTAGCATTAAGTCCGGGCGACTGTTAGCAAAGTTTGAATCGATCAGAAAGTATTCTTGTTCGGCGCCGCAACTAGAATTTACGGGAGCTACTTCGGTATTTCCTAATAGTTTTAAAACCCGGGTTGCTGCTTTGTTCATGGCAGCAATGGAACGTAAAAGTGGCGTTTTTTTGTCTAATGCTTCACCTGTCCAGGAGATGAAAACAGTGGGAATGCACAATGTCATGCCGTTGTCTGTTTCCATGACATAGGCAGGGCTGGTGACATCCCAGGCTGTGTATCCACGAGCGGCGGCGGTGGAGCGGATGCCACCGTTGGGGAAGGAGGAACCATCGGGTTCGCCTTGTACGAGAACTTTGCCGGCAAATTCTGAAATAACTGAGCCGTCGCCTTGGACGGAGATGAAACCGTCGTGCTTTTCGGCGGTGCCGTTGGTGAGTGGGTAAAATACGTGGGCGTAGTAGAGCGCGCCTTTGGAAACAGCCCAATCTTTCATTGCTACTGCAACGACATCAGCTACGGAAGGGTCGAGTTTTTGCCCGGTTTGAACGGTATTTTTGACTGATTTGAAAATGCTTTTGGGCAGACTTGCTTGCATTTTGCTCAGATTGAAAACGTCTGTTGCCCACATATCTTCGAGCCGCTTGGGAGGCTGAGCTGGCATCAGTTTGCGGTTGACGATTTGAGAAATTGCTTGAACGCGTGATTCGTTTCCACTCATGGTTATTTCTGTTGTTGATTAGGGGAGGAGTAGTTTTGAAAAAATACGACTTAGGTAGATCCCGTTGTTAGTGAGGATGTTTGTCCTCTTTCTTGTTTCTCAATAAGGACTAAAGTCCTTACTACAAACAATTTTTATTACTGGTAATATCAATTCCGGTTCCACCGGCATGATATGGAGTATACGGCAACACTGTGTCCATATCGAAAATAACATTGTAGGGACACGTCTTTAGTAGCTAATCTTTACCTTGGGTAAGCTGAAAAGTTTTGTGCCGATCGCTTCTTTTTAATTTGGCCCCAAAACTACTTATGGTTTTTTACCGCTAAAGCGATCGATCAACCGCAGTCGGGCTAACAACGCACTTACTGAGAGTTATGGACAATTATGGATATTACACAATCTACACTTGGGAAGTGTAAACAATGATTGAGAAAATAAATGTATTGTAGGCTACAGAATATTATTTTTCGATCGCCCGATCGCCCTATATGTAGGGTGCGCACTGCGCACTGGTGCGCACTGCGCACCCTACATAATTTAGAGCAGATGCAGTTAGTTTCACCTTTGAATTGAAAATAACTGTTGTCGAACCAGTCGTTTATAAACATCTAATCCTAACTTCCTAGATCTGATATCCTCGGTTAACTTCTTAATCTGGAGCTTATGAGTATTTTGCTGTTCCACAATCGCCCACTCATTTTTTCGATAGATGGCTTCCCCTTCTTTTCGGGCTTGCTTAAACATTTGACGCATCGCTAAAGAGCTCAGTTTGCGATCGCTCTCACAATAAGCATTCATCGTTTTGCCGATCGCCCAAGTCGCCATAAACGCATCAGACGCCCCTAAATTCGTGCCCAGGTTCGGTAACAACTTCGCAATGTCGATCGCAGTCAGCCATGCCGACACAAAGCCCAAACTGCCCACAATCCCCTCAAATAACGTTTCAGATTCGAGATCCGTATAGCCCCAAAGTCCGCCAACTTCCGAAATTAAAGCGAACTGAATATCAAGGGCTACCGACTCGGTATAGGTACTCATCAACGGAGACGGAAATCCCCCTAGTACAGCAGTCGCCATCGCACCATGCAAGATTTTTTGATCGATCACTTCCGCCCGTTGGTGAACATCCTTAATCGGTTGAATATTGCCATCTCCTTGAATCGTATAGCTTTGATCGACTAAGCTATGCAACTGCTCCAGCGTGGCTGGATCTAAATTGAAAGTGTGCTTAATTTGCCCAATAATCACTTGTTCAGACGGATGAGGTTCTGCCTTGCCAGTGGTCAAACGATAGGCTGTATAGTAAGTTAGCTCCTGTTCGGCTAGCGTGGTAATTTGAGCCAATTCTGCCGCAAGATCGATCGACTCATCGAGTAAATGATCCCACATCATCCCCCTCGGTAGCAATCTCGCACTAGAGCGAAGTTGAACTTTTTCCGACTCTTTTAAAATGCCATCGGCTTTGGCAACACAAATCAGCACTTTCAGCCTAGCCAAGGCTTCGCCCGAGATTACCGGAGTTTCAGGATTAGCCACCGCAACCTGAGCATTTGGGCGATCGGGTTCTGGAACAATCAACAGCGGACAAGTGACACGGTGTAGAATAAATTGGCTCAAACTACCCAGCAACATTTCCTGTAACTGATCGCGTTTGCGTCGCCCCATCACAATCATATCGACATTTTGCGATCGCTTCAAAATGCTATCCCCAAACTCTTCATCCGTGATGACATAATTTAGTTCGCAGAGGGATTCTAGCGGATGAAAAAGTTCTTTGAGTTCTTCTTTACTCATTGAATTTGACCCAGTTTCGTGACTGGGAGCAGATTCTGCATAATCTAACTCAGGTTCAGTGATATGCAGAATCGTCATTTGGGCACGAACTTCAGATCCCTTCAACCAAACTTTCAAAAAGTCCACAATTGCGATCGAATTTGGGGAAATATCAGCGGCGACTAAAATCTTCATTGTCTGAATTCACTCCTAATCTTCTATATCAAGCTGCCGTCTAGCAATTTCATCAATGTCTTGAAATTGCCCTGCTTTGGCAGCCCACAACAAACCAAAAATCACAAACAAACTAATCGGGAGTAGCACCCAAACCAGCGACCACATCACTACCGTACCATCTCCAACGCCAAACCAACTGCTGTGCATGACTACTTCTTTAGTCATTTGCTCGATCACAGTCAGCAATGGTAAAAGTGTATAAACTATGAATTGATTGAACATGATGTTTAACCTATGATGATGATTCTACTGGTGATTTCCAAGCCCCTAAAGACTGGATGTAATCAGTTAAATCAGATAGTTCTTGTTCGGATAGGTAATTGAAGGCAGGCATGATCGACATTGGGTTATAGTCACGCGGATTCTTAAAGTGTCCGATTAAATAATCCCGTGCGGGAGCGCCAATTTCCCTTCTCCAAATCTGCCCTTCATTGGATAAATCTGGGCCTTGACGAGCGGTTCCTAAAAGGTGAGGGCGATCGTAATAATAATCACCAGATTTAGAAATCCCGAACGTCGATGCTAAGTTTTCATCTGCCTTAACACTTCGTACCTGCTGAGAATGACAGTAAACACAGCCTTCTCTGGTATAAATGTGCCGCCCTTTTAATTCGGATGGTGTGTAAGCCACCAAGCCCACGCTGGGCACAGTGATCGACGATGTAAAGGCCGGTGCGATGGCTAAACCGCTAAAGGCTAATCCAAACAAGATGGATAACCCAATGATAATCGGAAAAACTCGAATGTACCTCATTTTTGTGTTGCCTCTAATTGACTATTTTCTGACAATATTGATTCTTCAGCAGATTCTGGGGATGTCGTCAGCGTTTGCCAGATATTCCACAGAAACACGCTTTGTCCGACTAACAACAGACCGCCGCTGATTGCACGCACAATGTTGTATGGTGTACGCAGCATCATGGTTCCAGTTGGTGAATTTCCCATTTCCCATTCGTTGCCTTCGATTAAGCCGATCGCAGCCATTGAAGCAACGTAGCCGATAATACCCAACACAGTCAGCCAGAAATGCCATTCTGCCAAGGATTGTGAGTATGATAGTTTGCGCGATCGTTCCAAGTAGAAATAGGTAAATGCTACCAATCCAGCGATCCCAAATCCCAGGAATCCTAGGTGCACGTGGGCGATCGTCATGTAGGTAAAATGAATCTTGGCATTGAAGGACATAATTGCCAAGGAGCTGCCCCACAGAGACGCACCAGCATATCCCAAGTACGCCAAGATGCTAAAACGATAGCTCACGTCTGTCTTCAGCACAGACAGCGCTCCGAGAGCTGTGCCGCCGAAATTGACGATCGTCGCAAACACCGGTACAAACATCGCCAACGAAGCCGTAACCGACGCAGACATTACCCACATTGGTACAGGCCCCCAAATCACGTGATGCCCGCCATTCCAGGGATAGAAAGCAGCTAACGTCCAGAAACCCACAAAGGAAATTGTGTGACTATAAAGCGGTTTTTTCACCTGCTTTGGGACAATATAATAGAGCGTCGCCAATCCCAACGTGGTCAACCAAATGCCGAATAAATTATGACTGTAGAACCAATTGACGATCGCATCTTCGATGCCGCTAAATCGATTCGCATTACCCAAAGTATAGTAAATAGGGAATGGAATAATCGCCAACAAAATATACCACAAAGAAACATATAGCCGTTGTTCGCGCCGCTGTACAAAGGTAGAGAAGATATTACCTGCGACAGCGATTTCTAGCAAACCAAATCCCATATCAAACGGAAATGGAATCTCTGAATATTCTTTGCCTTTGCTGAAACCCATCATGATCGCCAGACAGCCACCGAGTAAATTGAAATTCCATCCCCAAGCAGTTAATGCTCCCAATGTTTCTGAAAACAATGGGGCTTGAGTGAGGCGAGGAACCATATAAAAGGCGGCTCCCAGATATCCCATACTCATGAAGCCAAAGATACCGATATTGACGTGAACTGGACGCAATCGCCCATAGGCAAGGGCTGGAACGCTTTGTAAGAACTCTGGATAAAACAGTTTTACGGCTCCAATTATCCCGATAACCATCGCAATTGTTAGCCAAAACAAGCCCGAAAATAGCCACACCTGCATTGCGTGATCGGTGCGCTCCAGGGCGTGAATACGGAAGGGATTCGGCTGAGGCTGAGTAGATAAGAGGTTCGTTTCAGTAGTCCTATCTAAATTAGTCTGAGTTGAGGTCATAAGGTTTACTAAAACAGGAATGCTTTCCCTAGGAAAGTTGACAATTGTGATGCAATTCTAAAGACAACATTAAATGTGTCTTTTTATATACAAAATAGATAAATGTACTTTTTTATGGTAACGCACATTTTATGTAAAATACCGTGATGCTCGATTTATAGCAGCGTCAAACGACCGGTTGTCAAACTCCTGTATGGAGGAAAGCGCGATCGACTTTTAACCCAAGTTCATTACACCCAAAACTCAATCTTCGAGCAAAAATAACATTATTTCTTTATCTTTTTGGTTCGCAATGCTAATGTTGCGGCGGCTACAATTTGCGCAATACTTTGTAGGGTGTGCCCACAGGTTGACTTGACACCTCTTGCACTCATGCGAAAACTCTCTTAAAATTATCTGCATTGATCTGCGTTGATCTGCCTTATATCTGCGGTTGCCGTATCAATCAAAAAATTATGCAATAGGTCTAATTTTCTTTGCTTTATTGAGGTGCGCAGTGCACTACGATCTCTTGAAATTATCTGCGTTCATCTGTGTCTATCTGCCTTTCATCTGCGGTTGACCAATCGATCAAAGATTCATGCAATCTTGCCAATTTTATGTTTAATCGGAATTTTAATCGAAAACTCTGTTCCCTCACCCACAGTAGATAAACACTCCAGTTCTCCTTGATGTTTTTCAGTAACAATTTGATAGCTAATTGACATTCCCATGCCCGTTCCTTTACCCACCGGTTTAGTTGTAAAAAAAGGATCAAAAATGCGCTGCTGGATCTCTTTTGTTATGCCCGAACCGTTGTCGGCAATCGCAATTTCGACCCACTGCTCATCAATTACAGAAGTTCGGATCGTAATTTGACTGGAATTTCCTCTAATTTTCTGGTACTTGGGCTGCGCATTATGCTCTTCCAAAGCATCAATGGCATTGGATAAAATATTCATAAAAACTTGATTCAGCGGGCCTGCATAACACTGTACCAGCGGTAAATCGGCATAGTGTTTAATCACCTGAATTTCTGATCTTTCCGGGCTAGCTTTGAGGCGGTGTTGTAAAATCATCAAAGTGCTGTCGATTCCTTCATGGATGTTGACTAATTTACGATCAACTTCGTCCGTGCGGGAAAAATTGCGGAGGGACAGCACAATTTTCCGAATGCGATCGGTACCCATTTGCATCGATGATACCATTTTTGGTAAATCCTCTTGAATAAATTCTAAATCAATCTCTTCGGCTTCGGCTTGAATTTCCTCCACCGGATTTGGATAGTGTTTTTGATAAAGTTCCAAAAAGTCTAACAAATTTCGGGTGTATTCTTGGACGTGAGTGAGATTGCCGTGAATAAAGCTGACTGGGTTGTTAATTTCGTGGGCAACTCCAGCTACCAGTTGTCCCAAACTCGACATTTTTTCATTTTGAATTACCTGGGCCTGGGTGCGCTGCAATTCCTGTAATGCAGTTTTGAGTTCGAGGGTACGTTCTTCTACTCGCGCTTCTAGTTCTGTATTGTTGTTTTCTAAAGCAATGAAAGATTCCCGCAATTGCCCTCCCATCTCGTTAAAAGATCGGGCAAGAATGTTGATTTCTGCGATGTTGCCGGGTTCGACTTTCTGTTCTAAATCGCCGGATGCCATTGCTTGACTTGCCTGATTTAAGCGCCGGATGGGACGGGAAATCCAGCGGGAGGTGAAAATGCCGATCGCCATTGCCCCAGCCAGCGCTCCAAAACACAGCAGAATCGTGGTTTTGGTATTGGCATGAATCTGTGCCATGAAGCTGCTTTCCGGGATGCTAGTTACTACCAACCAGTCCAACCCGTATTTGTCGCGCCACGGCGTAATATGTACATGATATTTTTCTCTTTGAAAATCGACATCCAATTGCTGAAGATTGGTAATAGTTTTAATATTGGGAATTTGTTGCTGAATTTGTTCGGCAATATGTCGTAATAGCAGGTTAGAACTATGGGTGGCTTTGAGGCGCTTAATTTCTTTATTAGCTACGATAAAAGGCTCCTCCTTTGAGGAAGTGGCAACCAACATCCCATCGCGTTCCATAATAAATACTTCACCGGATCGACTGACATCTAAGTTGCGCAAAAAATCGCTTAGTTTTGATAGATGGATATCTGCTCCCACCACAGCTATGAGTTTTTTGTTATTATCATAAACTGGACGACCTGCTGCTGCGGCAATATAGGGAGGATAGCTGGGATCGTTAACTGCATAAATGCGAATCCAGATTGGTTTTCCTGCTTTCACAGGTTCGTTATACACAGGCTCGTTGAGGGCGTCCCAGGGGCCTGTACTCAAAATTCTAGCCCGATTACCATCGTTGTCAGTTGAGTAAGTTGTCGAATTGTTGGGTAGGCTTCGAGTTTGGGTTGGTGCATCATCGATGGTGACAGTATGACCATCGAAGCGGGCAGATCCTGCGGCTTCCCCGGTGGGAAGGTTGACGCTAATGTAACTTAGATCGTAGGCTTGCATTTGATGCCACAAGTATTTGCCGAGGGTTTTGCGATCGCGCAAATCAAGCAATCCCATGCGAATTACATCAGCATTAATCTGGGTAACTTGCTGCGGAATCGACAAATAAGTATTCAAATGATGATCTAACTCACTGCTAGTCCGGTTCATTAGCTGTTCGCCTAGATCCTGAACTGCTTTCTCACCATTTTTGAACGATAAATATCCCACGAGTCCGACAGCGCCGAAAACTTGCAACACGAAGGGAATAATCAGGACAAGTTGCAGCGGGAATGCGCGAACTTTTATGAGTGAAGGTTTTTTCATGAGTTGTAAATCTGGAATCAAAAACGACCATTACAACTTTAGCTTGCAGTAAATTTTGCCGATCGTCAAAAAGTGCCGACTAAAAGATAAGACGGCGAATGGAATTCGCGACTATACAAACGATGTCCGCCTGCGCGGACTGAAGAGAATAACGTATAAGAGGTATGAAGAGAATTTGCCTGGTCTTTTTATTTCAAGAGTCTTGAGTTATAGTCGATCGCATAACCTACTTTAAGATAATTATGCGTTTATTTCGTTTTGGCTGTCTTGGTATTTTAGGCTTATTAATTATCCTCGCGGTAGCCCCCGGACAAATGATGAAAGCAGGTATTCGTAGCGCTAATTGGAGTCCAGACGGCAAATATGCGATCGCGATTCTCAGATATCCGATGCTGTTTTCTATGCCCGGTGGAGGAAGTGATGCGCCGTGCGATGTATTTCTGTTCGATGCGGCTGGAAAAGAGTTGAATAGTAAAAGTTTTGAGATGGTGCAGCTTGTGTCTGTGGGTTGGAAGGGCGATCGGGTTGAAGTTGGAATGTTCGATCAATGGGAATTGCCCAAAATAGATAATATCAACATTCTGCTGTTTAGTGCTGCTTACACGGGAAATTTATTGGAAGTTGAAAGACTTCTCGCCAAAAATCCAGACATCCATTTCAAGAGTTACTTAGACAAAACGCTGTTACACGCGGCGGCTTTTGGAGGGAATCAGGCAATTGTACAGTTGTTTCTGCAAAAAGGATTGGATGTAAGGGCGATTGACAAATCAGGACAAACACCCCTGCACGCGGCGGCTGCTGGACGAAGTGGTGGTGCGATCGACCTATTGATCGCCAACGGTGCGGCTCTGGAGGCGATCGATCGCAGCGAATACGGACAAACAGCACTCAACATCGCAGCAGAAAGCGGCAATTCTGAAGCAATGAAAGCCTTGATTAATCGAGGCGCAAAGGTGAATGATGACACCTTTTTTTCTGTAATCAATAGGTTTGAGTCTGAAAAAAACAAGCTAGAGATAATTGAATTACTTCTCAAGCATCAAGCCCAAATACCATCAGGTTTACTGTACAGCGCTGTCTCCCGTGGAGGTATCGATCTTGTAAAAATATTGATCGATCGCGGTGCTGACATCAACGCTCCCGATCCTTACGACAATACCACTCTGTTGATGAGAATTGTGCAACCTAATACTGGTATTTCGCCGCAATCAAAACCTGCATTAGTGAAGTTATTTCTCTCCAAAGGTGCGGATGTCAACGTGCGCAATAAAAATGGTGCAACTGCTTTAAGTATAGCTTACAAATCATCCACACCGGAGATTATTAAGTTGTTAAAACAGTACGGTGCTAAAATTTGAAAGCCGAGTGCAATGTATACCGCGACACAATTGGTTCGATAGTTGTGTTTTGCAGGCATTGCATAGCTTTATTATGCGATCGACCCTCTCCGCAGCACCGCTGTATGCTTGCCACTAAGTTGTGCCTTTAAATCGTATATTTCCAGAATCAATCAAAAATCGTCAAATCCTCTCCCCCTCAGTCACCACAGACAATAGTAGAGGCACAACAGCTTATAATATTAGCGATACGAAAACAGGAGTCATCTCGTTTCCGGTCTCTTGAGCGCAATAAGTAAGGTTTGATCGTTCGGACTTTAGTCCTCTGAATACGAGGAATAAATGCGAGCATCTCAGTTTTGCATTCATAGTGCTGTCCCCGATCGCGATCGGTATAATACTCAGGAGCGGGGACAGCACTATAATAAAAAATGCTTTTTTCAAAAATGAGATGCTCCTGAATAAATTGCTCACTACAAACCGTGTTTATTGCGGTTGATCGAATGGTATAAAATTAGTCGCGATGGCTTGTCTGGGATTATCTATAAACTTTATGATCGGAGTCTTTCTAAATATGTGGCAAATGGAACATAGCTTATTGACATCAATTTTTATTCCTCACGGTCACTGTTATCTTTGGAAGCCAACTTTAGTTAGTTTGCATTTAGGCTCAGATTTGGTCACATCTGCCGCCTATTTATTCGTAGCTTTTTCAGTTTTAATTACCAAAAAACGCTGGCACGAATTAAGTGACAAAATAGTTTTTTTATTGATCGGTACTTTTTGGGTATTTCTCGGTTGCGGCATCGTCCATTTTTTGAATGTCATTACCCTTTGGTATCCCATTTATTGGATTTCGGGAACGATTAAACTTTTCAGTGGACTCTGGTCAACCTACGTATTTGTATTCGTATTAGTTCCGTTGATTCCTGTCGCTCTTGATGCTCCTACTCCAGCTCAACTGGAAGCAGCTAAAAATAAATTAGAGGTTGCCAATCAGGAAATTAAATTATTAAACAAAAAACTAAAATCAGATAATGTTCGCCTCAGTGCCGAACTCGATATATTGCGACAAATGCAGCAATTAATTCTGCCTAAAGCTAGCGAACTAGAACAAATAGAAGACTTAGAAATTTCTGGATTTATGGAACCTGCCGACGAAGTAGGTGGAGATTATTATGATATCCTGCACGCGGACGGCGTTGTGACGATTGGTATTGGTGATGTCACGGGACACGGACTCGAAAGCGGCATTTTGATGGTAATGACTCAAGCGATCGTTCGGACACTGCAAGAAATCAAAGAAGCCGATCCGGTGCGTTTTTTAGATACCCTCAACCGCACAATTTATAAAAATATTCAGCGAATGAACTCCGACAAAAACCTAACATTAGCTATCCTCAACTATGTGGAGGGTATAATCAGCATTAGTGGTCAGCATGAGGAAATTTTAGTTGTGAGAAAAGGAGGTCAAGTTGAGCGGATTGACACGATAGATTTAGGATTTCCCATCGGGTTAGATGATGATATTTCTCATCTGATTAGCCAGAAAACTGTGGAATTAGCGCCGGGGGATGGAGTTGTGCTGTACACCGATGGCATCCCCGAAGCCCGAAACATCGATCGCAAATTCTACGGATTGGAAAGACTGTGTGAAGCTGTTTCGATGAATTGGCACTTAAGTGCGGAAGGAATCAAGCAAGCAGCAATTGAGAATTTGCGGGCATTTATTGGAGAACAAAAGGTGTTTGATGATATTACTTTGGTGGTTCTCAAGCGCGCCGAAGAATAGAGCGCCCAGAGACTCGCAAACTCGACAGGATTTTGAGATTGTACCCGTTCGATGAGAAACAGCAGAAAAGATCGAAATAGAAACAGCATGATATTAGTTATCAAGCCTATGAGGCAATTTGTCAACAAACAACAGCTTGATTCCTTGAAAATGCAAATTTAGCCCGGAACTGGTGAATGGACGCTTTATGAGGACGAACACAGTTTTGAACATATAATTATCATGTGTATTTGGCAGGGGAGAAAATTATTATTGAAATAGCAGCGCGCGAGGGAGAGTTGGCGATTTTAGAGTGCGAAATTACTGTAGAAGTTGTTGGAATTTGGGAACAGCGATTTACAAATTACTGTATGCTGTGGCGTTTGATATTTGGATAATTTTGTCGGCGATAGCTAATTTTAACTGGTTTGTAGTGAGGACTTCAGTCCTCCCCCTTTATTAGAGGACTGAAGTCCTCACGCTCGATCCTAATTGTTTGTAGTGAGGACTTCAGTCCTCCTCCTTTTTTCAAGAAGAACTGAAGTCCTCACGCTCGATCCTCTAATCTTGATTTAGGCGGACATGATATAATTTGTGTGTACATCTAGAACTATCGCTATTTATGCCAATACAAACAATTATTATTGAAGAATTGAGTTAACAGTTATCCGTAACCATACATAATGCAACCTATCCAAATTACTACATTTCAAGCTTTGAAGCGCAGCCTAAGCCTAATCATCCAAGCTGCACCAATTGAGCTCCGCAACTTAATTATCCTCAACATCATTCGCGGCGCAGCCCCATCAGGCGTGCTCTTTTTAGATAAATTAATCATCGATGAAGTATCGCGGTTGCTGTCGCGAACCCAAACAGCACAGCCCTTAGCTTTGATGCTTTCGCAACCAATATTGCTGTGGAGTATTGTCGGAGTCTTAAGTCTCAAATTAATCGGCGATTCTATCGAAACGATGAGTACCTTTACAGTAACATCTTTACGCGATCGGCTTCAAGGCGCAGTTGAAGGAAAAGTCCTCGAAAAAGTCGCCAATTTCGATGATATCGCCCTGTTTGAAAACCCCGAACTATTAAATATTGTAGAACTTGCCAAAACCGGAGTATTCAAAATACAGCAACTAGCATTCAGCATCAGCATGACAATCACGGGGATTTTTATTTTCATTCCATCTGTCAGCCTTGCTGCTGCCATAGCTTGGTGGGTTCCTCTGCTGATGTTGATTTCATCAATTCCCTCAATTTACATCGAAAGAAAATATACCAGAATCATCTGGAGAGTTCAAAAAAAGCAAGCTAAAATTAGTCGCGAAATGAACTTGTCATCTAGAGTATTAATGGGGGAAGAATATGCTAAAGAATTGCGTTTATTTGGTTTGCAGGAACTTTGGTTAAAACGCTGGCAAAATCAGTTTGTACAGTTTTTTAGCGAGATGCAGCAAATCCGAAAAAAAGGAGCAATTGTTGTACTGTTTTGGTCAATCTTTAGTAGAATTGGAGTAGCTTTACCCTTTGTTTATGTGGTAATGGGAGCTTTGGGAGGGCGCTATACGTTGGGGGATTTGGCGCTGTATTCTGGTTTGATTGTCCAAGTAGAGAGCAGTTTGCAATTACTGATTAATAGTTACACTACTTTGTACGATATTTCCCTCGGCGTTAGTCCGATTTTTCAACTGTTGGATCTCAAGCCGGAGTTGCAGTCTCCGCTTATTGATGTGACATCTCGATCGCCTACTTTACCAGATGGCGAGCAAGATGCCCGTGCCACAAAGAATAAAATTGGTATCGAGATTAAGGATTTATCTTTTTGCTATCCCGGTAGCACTAAAAGCACGATCGCAAATATCGACTTAACGGTGAATCCGGGTGAGATGTTGGTGGTTGTCGGTGAAAATGGCGCGGGTAAAACGACTCTCGGCAAACTGCTCGGCCGTCTGTATGACCCGACAAGTGGTACGATCGCCTGGAACGGTCAAGATTTGCGATCGATCAATCTAGCATACGTGCGATCGCAAATCGCCTATGTCATGCAAGATTACGCCCGTTTCCCCTCGACAGTGCGCGAAAACGTCGGTTTCGGCAACTTGCTTTCCCTGTCGGATGACACCGCCATTAACGCAGCGATTTCCGAAGCCGGAATTGCAGCCAAAGTCGGTAGTTTGTCTGCCGGTTTAGAAACACCCTTGGGGAAACAATTAGAAGACGGCATCGACTTATCGGGGGGACAGTGGCAAAGAATTGCGATCGCGCGGGCCCTCATGCGGCTTGACACAGCCGAAGTCCTAATTTTTGACGAACCAACCGCCGCCCTCGATCCGAAGACAGAACACGAAATTTACAGCATCTTCCGCCAAATAGCCGCCGGGAAAACCACGATTGTGATCAGTCACAGATTGGGATTGGCCAAAATTGCCGATCGCATCGCGGTGATGGAAGATGGTAAAATAGCGGAAATCGGAACCCACGACGAATTGATCGCATCAAACGGAATTTACTGTTCAATGTTCACCCGTCAAGCTAGCAGTTACATTTAGAGTTATATGGTTTGTGGGATGGGCTTCTAGCCCGTCCAAATTGATTCATAAATCCAGGAATATTATTGTTGAAGCCGCTACTTAGACAATATTTTTCTTACCAGCAGCAGGATACCCAGTATCAGCAAGCCAAATCCTAAACCGAAAGCCAAACTCCAGAGAATCGTGGCGGTGAAGGGATGAAGCGGCAGAGACAAATTGGGTTGCCATTTAATGGGTGTATCCTTGATTAGGGGATAGGCGGCTGAAAAAATTTGGCCGCCGCCGATCGCAGTTCCGACAAAAAATATGATATTCTCAAGTTGGCGATCGCGCTTTCTCTCATTTTTTGCCTGTTCCGCGTCCAATTCCACCTGTTCGATTTCCACCATCCCGCGGATTGTGGAGATTGTCTGCTGGAACAAATCTTGATTCGCCATCAAGTAGTTTAAGTATTTTTGGATTTGACTTTGATATTTGCGATCGGACAAATCCGCAAACTTCTGCAAAAACTCCAGATTGTCACCTTCAATGGACAATGCTTTAATTCTAGCATAAGCATCCTCATAACTGCCAGCATTAATCTCAATCGTAATACTGAATTCTTGCAAATGCCGCAATTCCTGGGCATAATCAAATACTAGACTGCTGATTGTAGCCAACAAACTCTTTAACTGCGTGAGTTTAACTTCTCGATTTGATTCCAATTCTATTTGAGTAAATTCGGGCAGTTGTTTCTCTAACTTGTTGGCTATTTGTTGTCCGAGGCGATAACTTTCCCTAGCCTGATTGTACACACACAATATTTTACTGCGAGCACACAGTAGATTCATCCAATAATAATTAAACGTTGATGTAGCCCGAACTACAGTTTTGGGATCTTCTTGCAACCAGACTAAAATATGACACTGTTTACCAGGATTGTCATACTCAAAAATCGGACTACCAAACAACTTCCCTGCGACGGTAAATTTCAATTCTGGTTCGATGCTTTCTCCGACAAAAGCGCGCACGCATTTATCCGCCAGGGTGCGATAACTATCATACACAACAGGCTCTGCATACAGCAATAAAGTCTGTCCTATGGATGCTTGGATTTGATTCGGTAGCAGACAACCTTGGGGATTTAATTGCTTTAAATTATCTACTAAAATCGTAGCATCATAATAAAAAGTCAAGTCTGTGCAGTAGTTGTCACTAATTCGCATCGGCTCAATTGAGCCGTACAGTTTAGGAAAATCTGGCTGAGTAAGCGGCTGAAAATTTAAGCTTTTGCCATTTTGATTAATATTTGATTCAAGTTCGTATTTTCGCCCGCTGCATCATACTTGCCATCTTTGTAGCAGATGAGATTGTCTTTTAGAGATTTGAGTTCGGGGAAATTGAACTTTTCGCCGACATTATCGACTAGGTTTTGCCAGATATGTTCGGCATTTTTCGCTGGTTGTTGGTAGCCTTCATCTCCATCATTTCGCAGGTGGAAAGGATAGAGAGTGATGCTGGGATTTTTAATTTGCGGTGGTTCGTTCATAATCAAACCTGGGAGAATGTACTCATATTATATCCGGTCAAATAAACCAAATTTCGGTAGGGGCGGGTTCGCCAACAATATCTAAATCCCACAAACAATCTTAATAAACCCGCCCCCACACAACCGATATTTTCAGGCGCTTTTGTACCACGAGTTTTGGGTGGGGT
>CASBQF010000395.1 GCA_949127775.1 Oscillatoriales cyanobacterium PMM_0080 | reverse complement strand
TTATCATTTTTGGGTTTTTTCAAATCTCGTTTGTCTAGGCAAATAGCTTTGTGGGTATTTGCCAGCATTCTTGTCATCGAGGGAATTATTTTAGTTCCGTCTTACTTTCGGCGCGAAAATGAACTTTTAACTCAACTAGAACAGCTATCTCGGACGACTGTTGATTCCCTCGATTTTTTACTCGCACAAGATGTTTCCGATCGCACTTTGTTTCAAGAAGAAGTAAAAAATATTACTAAGGATTCTCAAGTAGTGTTAGGAGTATCTATTTACAAAGCTAACGGTCAGCTAATATATACACTTGGTGAACCGCCAGAAATCAATCTAGATGAACTGAAAATTGCTCGTATAGTTCACAAACACAATTTCGATCGCAATCGCTACGATGTTGCTTGGACAGAGCGACATTTGGGAGGAGATTACATCTTGATTGTTCGCCACGATGCGTCCACCGTTCAACCCGAACTTTACGCATTTATCGGGCGAATTGCTGTTCTAGTCATCATTATATCAGCTTTTGTCACTTCTGTGACTATGCTTTTTTTAGGGGTGACAGTAATTGCACCTATCTTGAGATTGCGCGATGACTTGATCGCTGCGGGAGTCGCTTTGAGCAAAGATCGAGAAAAACCTGATTTCTACTCTTTATCTGTCAAGCGCGATGACGAGTTGGGAGAAGTCATGGTCGCATTCAATCAAATGTTTCACCGAGTATACAAGGAAATCGCACAGCGGAAACAAGCTGAGGAAATATTGCGGGCCGAACAAGAAAAGTCGGAACGTTTATTACTAAATATCTTACCCGAAATGATTGCCGATCGCCTAAAACAAGGTCAGATAAATATTGCCGACGGATTTGCCGAGGTGACGGTGCTGTTTGCGGACATTGTGGGCTTTACCGAAATCTCCTCCCGCACGTCTCCGGTAGAATTAGTCGAATTGCTGAACAAAATATTTTCAGCTTTCGACTGCTTAAGCGAGAAATACGGCTTAGAAAAAATTAAGACGATCGGGGATAATTATATGGTAGCAGGCGGTTTGCCGCTTCCCTGTACAAATCATGCAGAATCTATTGCCGAAATGGCCCTGGAAATGCAGCAAGAAATTATGAAATTCCGCGACGAATGCGGCAAACCTCTTAATATCCGCATTGGGATTAATACTGGGCCTGTTGTAGCAGGTGTCATCGGCACTAAAAAGTTTATTTACGATTTGTGGGGAGATGCGGTGAATACAGCAAGTCGCATGGAATCTCAGGGACTTCCTGGTAAAATTCAAGTTAGCAAATCAACTTATGAGTTGCTGTGCGATAAGTATGTGTTGGAAAAACGCGGTAAAATTAATGTTAAAGGTAAAGGAGTAATGACGACTTATTTGCTGATTGGCAGAAAAGTTTAACTAATAACGAGTATAATTTGGTAGTTTGTAGGGTGTGCACTGCGCACCGGTTGAGTTTGTAAGTAACTAATACTATTTTTACAAAGCTTTGCTACAAAATAATAGTGTTGGGCGGAGTGAAACGGAGGGTTGTTTTTTCAACCATTTTTGTTAGGTGCGTCGCTATAAGATTGTCGATATTTGTTTAGGATTTTTTTAGGGCGACGCACCCTACGACTAGATTGTTTTTGAATGAACCGCGTTGGCGTAGCCTGCGCGAAACGCTTAGACGCTAAGGACGCGTTAGCGAAGCGGCGCGTAAGCGCTAGGAAGAAAAGAGAAGAGGAAAGAAGAAGAAAGAAAAAGTTGATATTTGAGTTATAATTGCTCTATTGGAATGCAAGTTAAGATTAGCTAAGAAGCAGAAGTTATGACAAGTCAGAAAGATAATTATTCGAGTTCACCAATTTGGCAGCCCTTCACGCAAATGAAAACTGCTCCCCCGCCATTGAAGGTAATTAGCGGTAAAGGATCGCTGCTGGAACTGGAAGATGGGCGACAAATTCGTGACTGTATTTCTAGTTGGTGGGTGACGATTCATGGGCACAGCCATCCGGTTCTGGCTGAGGCTCTTTACGAACAAGCAAAAAAGTTAGAACACGTCATTTTTGCGGGATTTACTCACGAACCTGCACAGAAACTTGCTGATAAGTTGATAACTCATACGCCTGCTTCTTTGACGCGGATTTTCTTTTCTGATAATGGTTCGACTGCTGTTGAAGTTGCTCTGAAAATGGCGTTTCAATATTGGCTAAATCTTGGAGAAACTAACCGCACTAGCTTTATTGGTTTTGAGGGAGGTTATCACGGTGATACTGTGGGCGCGATGTCTGCTGGCAGAAGTTCGCTGTGGTGGGAACCTTTTGCACCTTTAATGTTTCCTGGGGATGTTGTGCCTTTTCCTGCGACTTTTGATGGCGATGAGGAGGTGGAAAGCAAGGAGGCGGCGAGTTTGGAGAAACTTGAGTTTTTGTTAAAACATGGAAAGGGCTATGCGGGAATTTTTATCGAACCTTTGGTGCAAGGTTCTGCGGGAATGCGAATGTGCCGCCCTGAGTTTTTGCGGGCGATCGCACAAATGGCCCGCCAATATAATGTATTGTTGATTTACGATGAAGTGATGACGGGTTTTGGGCGCACGGGCGAACTGTTTGCTTCGCTTAAATCTGGAACTTCGCCGGATATCCTGTGTTTATCTAAGGGATTGTCTGGTGGCTGCTTGCCACTTTCTGTCACAATGGCATCGGAGGATATTTATCAAGCTTTCTGGCGAGA
>CASBQF010000394.1 GCA_949127775.1 Oscillatoriales cyanobacterium PMM_0080 | reverse complement strand
CGGAATTATTAGTAGCCAAATTAGGAGACGGCAGTGCCGTGTCCCTACAATTAATCACGGTAGGGACACGGCACTGCCGTCTCCTCTATATCATTCCGGTGTAACCGGAAACGATATTATTTAATTCTAATTCCTAAACACAACATCTCGTAGAAACCAGGTTTCATCAGTCAGCGCGCCTAACTCCTCAAATAGAAATAGCGCACCAATAATATAATCTCGCCGTCCCGATGGCATGACATTATCAGTGCGCATTTTATGGTCACAATCAATTACAAACTTTCGGGAACGCGAGTGCGGTAAAAGTTAATCATCCATGCGCATCAGCTTGCGATAAAACGTTTTGGAAAAATCGACGCTACGAGTCCGCTGAAAAGTCAACAGTACCTCAATTAAGCAACTCACAAAATCAGAGCTTTGCATCGTCACTTCGTAGCTGAGTTCAGCATTGCCCTCAAAAAGTACCCGACAGCGGGTCAAATCGATCGGCAATGACGACGTATTCCAACTAGCGACAAACGGCACGTCCTCGCCACCGTCAATCTTTCTTGCTCCCTCCAAGCTTTTGAGCTTGTAGAGGCCAATAGCGTGCGGCAAAAACTTCCGCCTGGGCTCTTGACAGAAAGGCGAGTAAACTTTCACTTCTTTGTCGTCGGCTGGTTTCAGTTGAGGAAGAGACATATTTCCGCATCCTGAGATTGGGTTGAGATTATCTGCAAAAACTAGCAGATATTCTTGGTCGATCGCAAGCCGCGAGTTAAGCAAAAGACTCGCAAGTAATCCAAGTTTACCTCAGCATTACAAGCACGGAACTCCTGAAACTAGCTGCCATCCGCTTTCGACAAAATCCCAGAAGCTGGTACAGTGGATACTTATCTCTAAAATCAAAAACTATTGGTAATTGAATCAAATAACCTATGCAGGAGAGTTCTTGGCCAGAAAACGACGATCGCAGCGAGCTTAACTTGGACATCCCTGATTTAGCTCAAGAAGAGTTCAAGAATTTGACCTCGAACAAGAAGGTAAGCAAAATATTTGCCATACCAGACAGTGGCGACAGGGTGTTTGACACGGAAACTTCATCAGAGCTCCCGATTGCGGTGTCTGTGCCGGGTTCTGCCTCTTTTCCTCAAAATCTGTACCGGGGACGCCGGGGAAAAGCCGCCGTAGTGCTGACTGCGATTTGGGGCGGCACGATCGCCCTACACTTAGTTTCTTGGGGTGCGTGGGTAGTGTGGGGGATCATGGGACTCCTGTGGATGCAAGCATTTCGAGTTTTGTTTGCCGAACCCAAGCCCGCACTGCCGCCTCTTTCGGACGAAAGTCGAGCAGATTGGCCCTACGTGTCGCTGCTGGTGGCTGCGAAAAATGAGGAAGCGGTGATTGCCCGATTGGTACAATCAATCTGCAATTTAGACTATCCGATCGACCGTTACGAACTTTGGGCGATCGACGATCACAGCAGCGACAGCACACCGCTAGTATTGGAACAGCTAACCAAACAGTACCCGCAGCTCAAAGTATTTCGCAGAGAAGCAAATGCCACTGGCGGCAAGTCGGGAGCCCTAAATCAAGTTTTGCCGCTGACTCGCGGGGAATTTGTCGGCATATTTGACGCTGACGCGACAGTAACGCCGGACTTACTGCGCCGGGTGCTGCCGATGTTCGATGCAGAACAGGTAGGGGCTGTGCAAGTCAGAAAAGCGATCGCCAATGCTGCGGTAAATGTGTGGACTCGCGGACAAGAAGCAGAAATGGCCCTCGACAGTTTTTTCCAACAGCAGCGAATTGCGATCGGCGGAATTGGAGAATTGCGCGGTAACGGCCAATTCATGCGTCGCACCGCCTTGGAGCGCTGTGGCGGCTGGAACGAAGAAACCATTACCGACGACCTAGATTTGACCGTGAGGCTGCACCTAGACCAGTGGGACATTGAATTTCTCGCTTTCCCACCCGTGTCAGAAGAAGGAGTCACTAACGCGATCGCACTGTGGCATCAACGCAATCGCTGGGCAGAAGGTGGCTACCAGCGCTATCTTGACTACTGGCGGCTAATTTTACGCAACCGCATGGGAACTGGTAAAACTTGGGATTTATTTGGATTTTGGGCATCTCAATATTTCTTACCCACAGTAGCGCTACCCGACTTTTTGATGTCAATTGCGCTGCGCCGAATGCCTCTAGCCAGTCCCCTAACTTTTATGACACTTACCCTATCAGTGGTAGGAATGTTTGTTGGTTTGCGTCGCACTCGCAAAGAAACTAAATTTGATCTCAGGCGAGTTTTTGTCACCTTGCTGCAAACCCTGCGCGGTACTGTGTATATGTTGCACTGGATGCTGGTGGGGAGTGTGACTGCTCGGATTTCCGTGCGTCCCAAGCGACTAAAATGGGTCAAAACAGTTCATCAAGGCACTGCTGAGTTGACAGTTGACAGTTGACAGTTGACAGTTAACTGCTGAGTTGACAGTTAACTGTTGAAATTTGGAAGAAGTCATTAGTTATTAGGAGGGAATCATTAGTTATTAGAAACAAAGAGATAAAATATATCATTACGAGATTAAAAGCGAGTCATATTTGATGCTTGATTAGATTGATTTACTTGGAATCAATTGATAATTGGCTCCCAGAAATATCTGGAAACAGTATTGCCAAAAGTTCCAAGATAAAACAACTACCAACCATCTCCCTACTTTCTCCCCGCGCGAGTCAACAGTAAAATATTGCAATTAGTCGATCGCAAAACAAAAAACACAAAATAGCTTAATCGATAGGTGATCTGCTAGCAATACCGAATAAGTGATCGGCAATACAAAAGTCTAAAATTAAAAGATAAAAGCCATAAATTTTAATTTTTAACTTGACAAAAAGCCAATTAGTATCTATTAATTGTGAATTGCCAGTTACAAATTGCTTGTTGCGAAATGCCCCTCACTCGTCATTAAAAATGGATTTGTTAGAGTACCAAGCTAAATCTTTATTTCGCCAGATGGCAATTCCGATTTTGCCGTCGCAGCGGATCGATCATCCCGCTGACCTCAAAGGACTGAAAATTCCCTACCCGGTTGTACTTAAGTCGCAAGTGCGGGCGGGGGGACGCGGCCGGGCGGGCGGCATAAAATTTGTGGAAAATACGATCGATGCAGTAGCTGCGGCTCAAACTATTTTTAATTTGCCGATCGAGGATGAATATCCCCAAGTCCTGCTGGCAGAAGCAAAGTACAATGCTGACCAAGAATTGTACTTAGCGGTACTCCTAGACCCCGTAGCCCGCCGCCCGGTACTTCTAGGTTCCAGACAAGGAGGTATGGATGTCGAAGGGTCGATCGACCTAATGCAGCAAGTTCCAGTAGACCAGGAATTTTCGCCATTCTACGCGAGGCGTCTGACGCTAAAAATGGGATTGCAGGGAGACTTGATTCAATCGGTGAGCACGATCGTTGAGAAAATGTATCGGCTGTTTGTCGAAAAAGATTTAGATTTAGTAGAAATCAATCCTCTCGGCATCAGTCCAAGCGGAGAACTCATGGCTTTAGACGGTAAAGTCACCGCCAATGATGATGCCTTGGGGCGACATCCAGACTTGGCAACACTTTCGGGTAAGAGGCAAAGTAGCGAGATCGTAGGGGACAGGAGAAATCCTTCTGCCGGCGGCGATCGCCGGAATTCCAACTCGAAGGTGCAGCACTCACAACCGGAGTTTGACCCCAAACCTCAATCCCCGATCTCGAATTCTGAATCCCTGCAATTAGTCGAACTAGACGGGAATATCGGGATTTTGTGCAACGGCGTGGGGCTGACAATGGCAACTCTGGATGCTGTAGCCCACCAAGGAGGAAAACCGGCTAATTTTGTGAATATGGGTTCCCTAGACCGCTACGACGGGGTAAATGCCCTGCGCGATCGCACGGAATTGGGTCTAGAGTTAGTCGCTCAGGATAAAACAGTTAAGGTAATACTCATAAATATTTTGGGCAGCGCCTCCAAAAGTGACGAAATCACAGCCGCAGTAGCTGGCTATTTGGAACGGAAAGCTCGCGCTAACCGCCACCTCCAAGTTGTGCTGCGCCTGGTAGAGATCGATACTGATGCTGTGAAAAAGCGTTTGGGACAGTTGCCGGTGCAGCTAGCAAGGACTTTGGATGAGGCCTCCGCTAAAGCTGTATCCTCTGCCAAGTAGCGACAGTCGATCGGCAAAATACGAAAGTTATAGGACAGACGAAGGCCTTCTGCTTTTTACAACATCCAGTGTCAAAGAAAGAAAAATGAATTTAACTCCTGAAAGCAAAGTCCTAATACAGGGAATTACAAAATCTCCCGCGTCAACCCGCGCCGCCCTGATGATGAAAGCATACGGCACGAATGTCGTCGCTGGTGTCAGTCCCGGTCAGGGAGGGCTGGATTTGGAGGGAATTCCGATTTTTGATTTGGTAGAACAAGCAGTGGCGGCAGTAGGTCATATTGACACTACGGTAATTTTGGTAGACGCTTACTCGGTGCTGGATGCGGCTCTAGAAGCGATCGCCGCGGGAATTCGCCAAATCGCGATCGTCACTGAGGGAGTGCCTCCTCTGGATATGGTGCGCTTAGTCAGAAAAGCAGAAGCCACCGAAACTTTGGTAATCGGGCCCAATAGTCCGGGAATTATTGTACCCGACAAGCTACTGCTAGGCACTCACCCCAAGGAATTCTACACTCCCGGCCCGATCGGCGTAATCAGTCGCAGCAGCACTTTAACCTACGAAGTTGCCCTAGAACTGACTGAGGCGGGCTTGGGACAATCGATGGCGGTTTGTATTGGCTGCGACGCGATTGTCGGTTCTTCTTTTATGCAGTGGCTGCAAATTTTGGACGAAGACGACACTACCGAGGCGATCGTTTTGATCGGGGAAGTTGGCGGTTGGAGTGAACAAGCTGCTGCTTCTTATATCGCTGAGGCGATCGACAAACCCGTGGTTGCTTATCTAGCCGGCCGCTACGCTCCCAAAGGCCCGTCATTAGGCCATGCAGGCATCCTGATCAGTTCTCGGGCCGCCGCCCAAAAAGCCTTTGGAGTTGAGGCAGAAAACAAAATGGCTGCCTTTGAAGAGGCAGAAATACCTCTGGCGGCTCGGCCTTCAGAAGTTCCAAAGTTGCTCAAAAAACTGCTCAAGAAAAATTGATTGCTTTGGGAGAATTAGGGCGGGGGCGGGTTTTGTCTCAAAATTGTCTGCGGAATGCTACGACTGCTGGCTAAACCCGCCCCTACGACACATTGTTGATTTTTTTACCAGAGGGCGGGTTTTGTCTCAAAATTGTCTGCGGGATGCTACAACTGCTGGCTAAACCCGCCCCTACGACACATTGTTGATTTTTTTACCAGAGGCCTCTAATCGGTCTCACAGGCTGCGGTGCTGGTGCTGGTGCCGAGGGGCGCACTGAAGGGGGATTTGTTGGCTGCACACTGCGACGAGGTTCGATCGGACTTTCGGTGCCAGTTGTTGTCTTAGTTGTCTCGCGCATCGAATCTTGAAGCAAGGTTTGCAGATTTCCCGCTAAACCCTGAACTTTCCCAACAGCAGCGCTAACGCTGGCAACATCTACATAAACCTCCGGCAGAGGATACTTTTTCAGGACTTCCAGCAGCGATACTTTACCATCGTCACTGGCTGCGAGGATCACCGCCGCCCGCAAAGCTTTACCATTTTCTGTACGGCGCTGAGTCCGAATTACTTGACCGATTTCGTCAGTGATTTTTTCTCCCGGGGTGCTGTAAATTACCCTAGCCAAACTGGCTGGCTTTAAACCGATTTCTAAACCGATTAACCCCTGCAATATTTTTGCGTCTATTTTGGAAAACTGGATAATTTGTTGCAGGGTTGGCGTGGTTGTGCCATCTTTAGCAAAGTCTTCTAAGTCGCTGATATTGATGGTTTGCCGAATCGGGCCAAATGTCAGGATCATTTTTTCGGCCCCGAATGCTCTACTGCTAGATAATATGCTCGCGCTTGCCCCTAAAACCACGGCAATGCCGATCGATACAAATTTTGTTAATTTCATATTGAGTTTCTGCGATCGATTAAAACTATTTTTTCGAGTATACATTAATATAGCAATCCTAAATGAGTCGTAAATATTTTTAGCCCACCCCAACCCTCCCCGCGAGTTCGGGGAGGGAGTAAGAAATTCACAAATGATTTAGGATTGCTATAAATGGAGGATCTATATTCTGCAAGATTACCAGTGTAAATTTTGCCAACCTCGCACCCACAATCTCGATCTCGACTTTAAAAATAAGTTACCAAATTTACCAAAATATTTTTATTTTATTCAATCTGCCTTCTATCTTTTACATTTCTAGCCTTCTCCATATAGCGGTTATCAGGAAAATGAGGTAGTGAGGTATGCCCAATGCCCTGTTTGGCCAATGCCCTGTTTGGCCAATCCCCAATGCCCGTCGGGTATCTCATTTTTCAGAAAAATGCCATAAGTGCCTTCTCAAAGTTATGTTCAAAACCAAGCGCAAATCCAAGAAATCCAAACACAAGCAGAGCGAAAAAATAACAACAACGCTCAGCAAAAAAGAAGTAGCTGTACAAAAACGCAAAACTTCACAAAAGCTTAATGAATTGGTGCAGGCGATCGTCATAAGCTGCTTAATCAGCGCTGCTATCAGCATCTCCCTGTTGTTCGTTGCCCGCCCTAAGATTGCAATTGCAGGAGGCGCAGCCGTAGCCATCCTACTGCTTTCCTACAAATACCCCCGTCAAGCTTTGTGGGCTTTTCTAATGTACCTGCCTTTGAGCGGTACAATTACTTACACAATTGGCGGCGGCAATGCTGCATTTCAAGTAGCCAAAGATGCTTTCTACATACCAGCTCTCATCGCCCTCATTCAAAGTTGCAAAAAGAAACAGTTGCCCCTGTTCATGCCCAAACAACTGCTTCCTACCTTCAGTATCCTGTTAATGATGGCAATGCTGACTCTACTTTTTGTCAACGGAGGGATGCAGCTCAATCCGATGAAGGGCGATAAACCCATTTTGCAAGGAATTCTCGGCTTAAAAGTATTGATAGGTTACATACCGCTGATTGCCTGCACCTATTATCTCCTTCGCACTAAGAAAGATTTGGTATTTTTTAGTCGAATGCACATCGTTTTAGCAATATTTTGCTGCATTCTCGGTTTGATTCAGTACCTGTTACTGCAAAGTGGAAGATGCGCCGGTACTAGAGGAATGATCGGAGAAGAATTATATAAAGCAACGCTGGAAGCTAGATGCTTCGTTGGTGGTTCTCTGGTATTCAGTCCAGAAGTCAAGTTTATCCGCTTGCCGGGAACTTTTGTAGCACCTTGGCAGTGGGCGTGGTTTTTAATTTCTAATGCTTTTATAACCTTTGCTTCTGCCTTTTGCGATCCTTCATTTTGGTGGCGAGTTATCGGTTTATTTGGCATGGCATTAGTATTTGCCAATGCAGTTATTTCCGGTCAAAGAGCTGCATTAATTATGGTTCCAGTTTCCACAGCTATCCTGCTAATTCTGACTGGTCAATTAGTTAATCTAAAACGATTTATTCCCATCGGCGCAGGACTCGCGATTCTGCTCTTTATCGGTGCAGCAATTAACCCAGGAATTATTGAGCAGCGGCGGGAGAGTTTTGTTAACCGTTGGAATGCTGCACCGCCACAGCAGTTTTTCTTGAATCAGTTGGAGCAGAGCAACAATTTTGTCATTGACAAACCTCTCGGTAGAGGTGTGGGACGAGCGACTAATTCAACGCGGATATTTGGTGCCACGCAGCTAATTGAAACTTTCCATCCTAAATTGATCTACGAACTCGGTTATCCGGGAATGATTGCTTTTCAAATTATGCTTTTACACTTAGCTTTTCTAACTTTTCGAGCTTACCGTTCCGTCAAGGACAAAAGTTTGCGCAGTTATGGAGCTAGTTTTTGGGTGTTTGTAGGATTTATTACGATCAATCCTCAATACTATCCGTTGGATGTAGATCCAGTGTCTGTCTATTACTGGGTTTTGGCTGGGGCGATTTTAAAGTTGCCCAAAATTGACAAACAAGTGCAAGATGAAAAAAACCAGGAACTTGAGGGACATGAATTGGAAGTTCACCAGCAATTTAAGGAGAAAAAGATTATTGCATCAGCTCCAATTTGACAGGAATTACGCACAACCTAATTATGTAGGGTGCGCAGTGCGCACCTTACGGAAATAAGTAGCACGTCAAACCACTTTTCGGCTAAGTCCTGAATTAATTAACGAGTAATTTTACTACGGCTGCCAAACCGGACTGCTAGCATTTAAATCCTTATATTCCGTCAATCTAGTCAATCCCGAACCGTCCCAATTAATTACATACAAGTTGCTTTGGTCATTTTTGATTTCATTAAATGTAAAAGCAATTTTCTGGCTGTCAGAAGACCAAGCTAATTCAGAAATTCCCGACGGTTCTAGCCGAGTAGCTAGTTGATTTAGCTGGGAAGTTGCCGCATTTATTGTGTATAATTTTTGATAGTTGGAGTCTCCGATCGCAAAAGCGATAAGTTTGCCGTCGGGCGACCAGGAAATTAGATCATATTTGCTCGGTTTTTGGGTGAGGTTTTTGGCGCTTGGGCTGTTAATGTCGATCGCCCAAATATCCTGCTTTTCCCCATTCAAATCGCCCGCTTTCCCCTGATAGCAAGCAATCTGGCTGCTATCGGGCGACCAAAACAGCTTGACATTGTATACTTGATTTTGCGGGTTGTTTGTCAAATTTTTGAGATTGGTGCCGTCAGCATTAATCGTGTAAACTTGCTGTTGTGGATAGGTACCGGACAAAAAAGCGATTTTTGTGCGATCGGGCGACCAGACAAGTTTGCTACCGCCAGATGTATACTCGCCGGTAGTTTGAGTTAATTTAGTCATGGCCGAACCGTCGGCATTCATTTTGTAGATATTTTTATCCTTGACAAATGCTACCTGCTGGCCGTCCGGTGAAAGATAGAATTCCGATGAAATTTCTGTTTTAGCCGGTTGTCCTCCTACTTCTAAATTCCGAACTAATTTAGTTCCTTTAATACCCGAAGTGTCACTCGTATAAAGTGATTGACTGCCGGGAGAATCAGAGGTAAAACCGTCGCAGGAACGCGCAAAAACAAGTTTCTGGCTGTTGGGAAACCAAGCTATTTCAAAATTAGCTGCTTTGCAAGACTCCCCAGCAAATTGTTTAGTTAGCCCAGAACCATCAGCGTTGACTGTATAAATGTCCGTGTCTCCGCCCACGAAAGCCAGTCGATCGCCCTTGGGCGACCAAACTACGGTATAGCTAACATCTATATTGGGTGCAAGTTCCCGGCGGGCAGAAGCGTCAGCATTAACGGTAAATAAACTGTTCCTGACCTCGCTCCCGCGCCTCTGGAGAGCCACAAACGCCAGTATCCTCGGTTTTTGGGCTGCGGGTGTTCCGGGGCTGTGAAGGTTCAGAAATACGGTGATTGTGAGTATTAGGGTGATTAGGGCGATCGACCAAAACCCCCATAATTTATGCAAACGCATTTTGTTAGTTGATCCTCTTGACAATGGAAAGTGGAAAGCAAAAAAGACAGCTCGAATTTTCGCTGTCAACTGTCAACTGTCAACTGTCAACTGTCAACTGTCAACTGTTTACAGTGTTTGTCGATCGATATGCCGTGACAGCCTCAAACTTTGTTTGATTCTACCAATAATTAGCTCGAACATTTTTTTGCGAGACGGATTCTTGCTGCTGGGCGGCATCCCTAACTCGCAACACATCAAGTTCAAGTCAGTTGCACTCATAGCCAACAATTTTTTACTCACCTCTTCTTCATTACCATTTTTAGCTTGTAAACGCAGTTCTTCATAAGCTTCGAGGACATTTCCCGCCGATAAATTAGCAGATTTACTAACATTAGCAATAGTAGCTGATTCAGAAGTTTTTGACCCAGCAGAAAGCACTCCCCGCTTGACTTGAGTCTCAATCCTGGTTAATTTCTTAGAAACCTCGCGCAAGATTTCCTTAAGTTCGCCAATTTCATCAACTAACCCTCCACTTTCTTGGTCAGTAGCAGCAGAAATATCTTTTCTAATCATTTTTTTAGATACTCCTCACACTCACGCCACAGTTGCTCAAACTCTTTCACTAATTCTCGTGGCAGTTCTCCCTCATTAATGGCTCGTTTTAGACCGACGCTTTCCCGAATCGTCGATTCTAAAAATCTAACTTCTATGTTATTATCTTTTGATATTTCAGCGCAAAGTCTCTTGACTTCTCTC
Organism: Oscillatoriales cyanobacterium PMM_0080; assembly: GCA_949127775.1. Taxonomy (GTDB): domain Bacteria; phylum Cyanobacteriota; class Cyanobacteriia; order Cyanobacteriales; family Microcoleaceae; genus Microcoleus. The sequence goes on along the minus strand of CASBQF010000394.1, from coordinate 10,619 downwards.
ATGTAAAACTGAACTTCATTTGTCAGCAATCCTCCATAAATTTTAGCTTTATTCATAAAGACTGCAATCTTGGGAAACGGGTAAGGTTCAATCCGCTTTTGGAGCGAGTTTAAAACTAAACTCAATCCTCTAGAACCAAAATAATCGGGATTGACGGGAATCAATATTAAGTCGCAGCAAGAGAGTACGCTGTAGGTGAGGAGACTGAAGGAAGGTGAACAGTCAAAAAGCATCAAGTCGTATTTTGGGAGATTGGCAGAGTTGGCGATTTTGCCGATGAATTGGCGGATAAAATCTTTAACATTTTTCCCCTCAAATCCATCTAAGTCCAACCAATACAATTCTTCGACTGAAGGAACAAAATGTAACTGTTCGTCAATCTGATAAATGGTGTCGAAACCAACAGGAAATTTAAAATTTTGTCCGGCTTTTTTAAAGACTTCGAGGGCGTCGTAAATTGTGAGTCTGTGTTTCAGCGATTTTTCGTACCACTTGCCAAATTTGTCGTCTAAATGACCTGTATTTTCGTTAAGCCCGATCGCCTCTGTGAGCGACATCTGGGGGTCTAAGTCTAACATCAGGACTTCTAGGTCTGTGTTTTGGGATATAATATTTCCTAGACTCCAAGTGACGGTGGTCTTTCCGACACCGCCTTTGAAGTTGATCACGGCTATGGATTTGGGACTCATGGCTGGTTTTGTTTAGATTTTGCTCAAATATAAATTAAAACATATTGTGGCGGTTCGTTCAGCGTGCGATCGTATACTACGGTCAAATCAACTGACTAATTTTTTACAACTTTAGCCGTTGCAACTCCCTACACGCATAACGAAGAGAAGGCAAAGAAATGTGATCGAGTCCATGAGGACATATTTCTGAAGCCAATATTCTTGCCGATTTTTTAGCTAATTCAATCCTCTCTTTTGTACTCATTTTTTTATCTTTATAATCGGTAATTTCATTGTATTCCTGACCTGATATATCGCTATTAATATAATGAAACCATGTTTCAATATTTCGGGATGGCACAAAAATAGCAATTTTCTCGTTCGAGAGTCGCGGATCTTTGTTTAAATTACCTGCTGTTTCGTCTAATGCTATATTTAAAGAACGCATTCGATCGTCCAAGCTATCTTCATCAGCATCAATCATCACCACTACAGCAATATTTCTGTAATTACGGCTTCTATAACTTTTAATAAGCTCTGGATAATGCTTGACTATCAAAGCATTGTTATTCTTAATTGTTTTCCCTTTAGGATTACCAAAATCTTTAATTTTGCGATCGTCCAGGCCGCAGCAAATCAGATATTCTCTAATAAATCGCTCTTGGTCAATATCTTCACAGAGAATAGTTACTTCGGGTAAATCATCTCTACTCGTCATAAATCCATCCAAGTTCTATAAGCTTAGCAACTGATAAACCTTCTTCGAGGGTATCAGTAATTCGGCGCACGCGAACAGCTTCATTATCTTTTCGTTCAAACCAATAACCTGAATTACTCGCCAAGCAATTAATTAATGATGGGTGATGAGAAATTAACATTGCTTGTGCTTCATTTTCAAGACAATAGTCCATCACCCTACGCCACCAAGGTTGTATTTCCGGTAAAGCCAGGAAATTTTCTGGTTCATCAATACACAAAGTAAAATTCTCATCAGGAGAACAATATATTAAGGTGTATAGAGCAATTAAAACTCTTTGACCGTGCGATAATTCATTAAGCCTATAAGCAGCCTTGCTGGGACGGGTAAAAGATGCCGCTAAGATCCTCACATCACCAGATTTAGGATTTTGAAATGAATCAAATCCTGGGATAATTTTTTGTAATTCCAGCGTTAGTTTAAGTATTTTACCTTGAGATTCTTGAGATAAATAGCTATACCAAGCTGCATAATTTGACATATCCCAGTTGGGTGAACTTGCCTCCTGACGGCTTTCCGATTCCATTATGTAAGGGTTTATCTGTACAATAAAAAAGTTAGCAATCCGTTTTTTGAACCATGTAAGCTTTTGATTCTCAGGTCTCTCGTAAATAAAACCAATGCCAGAACGCGACCAATCAAAGAACGGTAAGAAAGCACCTTCGCGATTAGGATCGTCATTATACAACCTAGCTTGACCTACAGGCATATCTCTATCCCCTGCATCAACCCAGAAATTAAACAGAGGTTGTCCGTCAAAAGTTAAGCTTTCTAGTCGCATTCTAGGAGGTGCATACTCTCCTTGATGTTCGATTTCTAGGGTATATTTATAAATGCCATCATTTCCTTGAATATCCAATTCAAATTTTTGAATGTTAGATTTTTGCCATCTTGTTAAATCCTTGTTGGCAAATAAATCTGATACTTTATAATCTTGCTGGAAAGCTTGATCGCCTAAAATGAATCTCTGTAATTTTCTTAAAACCTCGAAAACGGTAGTTTTCCCCGATCCATTTGAACCCAGAAAGAGATTTAAACTATCTACTGTCAATTCAAAATTTACCAGGCATCTAAAATTATTGACATAAATTCTCTTCAGCATAATTTTTATTAATAAAATTTAGGATAACTATCAACTTAAGGATTGATTATAAATACATCTGTTACCCTACAAGACTTTGCACTTACAAGCCCAAGTCGATTATATACAGTTTGAAGTTGACACTAAGGGCTGGCAATTTTGCCAGCCCTTAATTTGTTTTAGCGTTTGACCAACTTCTTAGAAACCTTCCGCAAGCGAATTGATTTCGGTGTTACTTCCACCAATTCATCCTGACCGATGTACTCCAAAGCGCGCTCCAAACTCATGTCGATTGGTGCTTGCAATTGTGCCAATTCTTCACCGCCAGAGGCGCGGTGGTTTGTCAACTGCTTCGACTTGCAGATATTCAGCTCCATGTCATCATCTCGGTTGTTTTCTCCGATAATCATCCCTCTGTAAACCTTGGTTCCGGGGGTAATGAAAAATACGCCGCGGTCTTCAGCATTTTTCAGTGAATAAGTAGTTGCAGTTCCTTCTTCAAAGGAAATCAATACTCCGTTGCGACGGGCGACAATTTCTCCACCGAGGGGGCGATAGTCGAGGAAGCTGTGGTTCATAATTCCAGCGCCGCGAGTCAAGCGCATAAACTCGCCTCGGAATCCAATCAAACCGCGAGCGGGGACTGAAAATTCGATTTGGGTGCGGCCGGTGCTGCTGACGTGCATATCTTGCATTTCTGCTTTCCGTTGACCGAGGCGTTCGATGCAGCCGCCGACTGCTTCTTCGGGTACGTCTAACACCAAACATTCAAAGGGTTCGCAGGGACGACCGCCGACTTCGCGGAAGATTACTTGCGGTTGAGATACTTGGAATTCGTATCCTTCGCGACGCATATTTTCGATCAGGATTCCGAGGTGGAGTTCGCCACGGCCGGATACGAGGAATTTGTCGGGAGATTCGGTTTCTTCGACGCGCAAGGCGACGTTGGTTTGGAGTTCTCGCATTAGCCGATCGCGAATTTGACGCGATGTTACCAAACTACCTTCTTGACCGCAGAACGGCGAATCGTTCACGGAGAAAGTCATCTGCAAAGTTGGTTCGTCTACTTTGATTAAAGGTAGCGCTTGCGGGTCGTTGGGACAGGTAATTGTCTCGCCAATATACGCATCAGCAAAACCGGCAACGGCGACAAGATTACCAGCAGAAGATTCTGGGATATCAATTCGCTTCAGGCCTTCAAAGCCCATCAGTTTGGTAATTTTTGATTTGACAATTGCGCCACTTTCGGTGATTAAGACTGCTTGTTGACCGATTCTAATCGTGCCGTTGTGGATGCGGCCGATGACGATGCGGCCGACGTATTCTGAGTAATCTAAGGTGGTTACTTGCAGTTGTAGTGGCTTGTTGGGGTCGCCGACTGGGGGTGGTACGTGGTCTAGGATTTCTTCAAAGAGGGGCTTCATATCTAGCCCTTCGTCTTCGAGATGTTTTTTGGCGTAACCGCTTAGGCCGGAACCGAAGAGGTAGGGAAATTCACACTGATCGTCGTCAGCGCCTAGTTCGAGGAACAGATCCAATACTTTATCGACTGCTTTGTGGGGGTCTGCTCGATCGCGATCGATCTTATTGACAAAGACGATCGGGCGCAGTCCTTTTTCTAGGGCTTTTTTGAGCACGAACCGGGTTTGCGGCATCGGGCCTTCGTTAGCGTCTACGATCAGCAAACAGCCGTCTACCATGCCGAGAACTCGTTCGACTTCTCCGCCGAAGTCGGCGTGTCCGGGGGTATCGACGATGTTGATCAGGGTTTCTTTGTATCGGACGGAGGTATTTTTGGAAAGGATGGTGATGCCACGCTCGCGCTCGATGTCATTGGAGTCCATGACGCAATCTGGGACTTCTTCCCCTTCGCGGAAGACCCCGGACTGTCTGAGGAGAGCATCCACAAGGGTGGTTTTGCCGTGATCGACGTGAGCAATGATAGCGACGTTGCGAATGGGAAGACTCATAATGCGTCCGAGACGTTAAACGGATTTAACTAAAGATTTCTTAATAATTGTAGCGCATGAAGTCAAGGGGCGATCGAGCGCGACTATATAATTAACGTGCTGACCCGCTAAAATTGAAATTATGGAAGTGCAACCCAGAGAGATTAAGCGTTATATCAAACAAAATGGCGCAGTTCCATTTGCCGAATGGTTTGGCTCCCTGCGAGATGTTAACGCTAAAATCAGGATTGATAAGAGGCTTGAGCGGGTTAGCAGTGGCAATTTGGGGGACTGTCGATCGGTTGGCGAAGGAGTTTGCGAACTTAAAATCGACTATGGCCAGGGCTACCGAGTCTACTTTGGACAAGTGGGATCTGCGATCGTGCTTCTGCTGTGTGGTGGGGATAAAAGCACTCAAGACCAAGACATTAGTAAAGCCTATGAATATTGGAGAGATTATGAAAGACGCCAAAATGCCGGCTAGTGATAGCTATCATCCCTTTAAAATTTCCAATCTCAAAGATCCAAACTATTCTGCTGCTTACCTTTCTCTGATATTTGGAGAAGAGGAAGAGGGAGATTTGGAATTAAAAGTTATGCTCTCAGCTATGAGAGATATATTTGAGGCTCTGGGCGAACCAAATATGTCTGCTGATGATGCTAAATTGCATTTGGAAAAATTAGATATTTTGTTATCGGGAGACGGAAGTGCGACAATTTATGCTTTGGCGAGTTGGCTGAAAGCTTTGGGATTGAAGTTAATAGTTGCGGTTGATGCAGGGGATGAGGAAATTTCTGCTAATGTTGCTGAACTCGCGGAAGTTGGTAAGATTTGATTTGGGTGCGATCGCCTGTATGATCATGAGTGAGCAAGTGCGATCGACTTTATGGAAGTACAACCCAAGGAAATTCGGCGTTATATTACCCCAGACGGTAGAAATCCTTTCGCAGATTGGCTTAGTTCCCTGCGGGATTTGAATGCAGTAGTTAAAATTCAGCAAAGGCTTGACCGAGTTCGCTTAGGCAATTTAGGAAACACCAAGTCTGTTGGGGAAGGAGTCTGCGAATTGAAAATTGACTTTGGGCCTGGGTATCGCGTGTACTTCGGACAATTTGGGTCAACAATAGTGCTAATCCTCTGCGGTGGAGATAAAAGCACTCAACAACAAGATATCCGTAAAGCGTATGAGTATTGGAAAGAATATGAAGAACGGGAAAATGCCAACGAGCGATAGTTATCAGGACTATCTGATTGAAGCCCTCAAGGATAAGATACACGCTGCGGCTTATCTAACGGCGCATTTGGAAGACGAAGAGCCTGAACCAGGTTTGCTTGAACTCGCACTTAGCAATGTATTTGAGAGTTTGGGAAAACCAAATATGTCTGCTGATGATGCTAAGTTGCATTTGGAAAAGTTAGATGCTTTGTTATCGTCAGAAGGAAGTGCGACAATTTATGCTTTGGCGAGTTGGCTGAAAGCTTTGGGATTGAAGTTAACGGTTGCGGTTGATGCAGGGGATGAGGAAATTTCTGCTGATGTTGCTGAATTGGTGGAGGTTGGTAAGGTTTGATTTGGGTGCCATCGCTCCGGGGTATCCTACAACACCGTCAAAAGCTACGCTCGATCGCCCGGTATGACAATGGCTGACATCGGTGCTCTGCTAAAATTGGCGCGGACGTTTGATGTGTCGATCGAACAATTGTTAGATTTTGTCGAATAAGTAGCAAATGACACTTAAAATTAATCAGCGCCAACCAATTTGACTAAAACGGACGATCGACAATCGGAACCCAAATCACAGATTCGAGAGTTGGCGGATGGGACGGGGCTCCGTCAGGAAGAGAGTATATATTCTCAGCGGCAAATGTAGCTGCGCGATCGCACGCGATCGGTCTACAATTTGTAACGTTGAGCCTTATTGAAGTGCAGGAGTGGAGCTGGCTTGGATAACGCTAGTCTGTCGAGAAAAACCCCGCAAGCCTCGGAGCTTGCAGGTGACGAAATTCCAGAAGCAGTGCGAGACAAACCATACCCAGAAGCAGGGCAGAGTCAATCCAAGAAAAAAGGGCTGATTTGGAAACTGCTAGGGTTGGGCGCAGTAGCCTTTGGGGTCAGCATTTGGCTGCACCTCAACTTTAACTTTTTTCCAGCTAACAGCAAAACGCAGCAAACTCAACAAAACCCAGCATCGGCTAGTTCGCCGTCTGAGGCGGCCGCGAGTCCAGCTACCAAATCAAAAGCCGCCACCCCAGACAACCTGCTGGGACATTTGCCATACCCAGAAGCACCAGCAGCCGATTTGGCAAACGTCACCCCCGACGGTAGCGTCAAACTCCGCACCAAGGCCGCAGCAAAATATCAGGAAATGGCCAACGCTGCCGCCGCCGCCGGCATCTATTTTGCTCCCATATCAGGCTTTCGATCCGTAGACGACCAACAACACGTATTTTTTGATGTAAAAGCTGAACGCAGGCAAAATGCCAGCAAGCGAGCCGAAGTCAGCGCTCCTCCAGGTTATAGCGAACATCATACCGGTTATGCGATCGACCTCGGCGACGGCAGTTCCCCGGATACCAACCTCAGTCCCAGCTTTGAAAATACTCAAGCATTCAAGTGGCTAGAAGCTAACTCCGCTACCTTCAGCTTTGAAATGTCCTTCCCCAAAAACAATCGTCAAGGCGTCAGTTACGAGCCTTGGCACTGGCGGTTTGTGGGCGACAAGCAAAGCCTCGAAACTTTCTATAAAGCTCATTCTATGAAAAAGTAGAAGATAGTTGACAGTTGACAGTTGACAGTTGACAGTTGACAGTTGGCAGTTGGGAGTCAGAAGGAAAAAGGAAAAAGGAAGATTTTGCACATCTCCCTGTCTGCCCCACTCTCCATCTCCCCATTTCTCCCTCTCGCACTCTCGCCCACTCGCCCACTACTCTCTGGCATAACTTGTGATTGCAATCTATCCAGGCAGCTTTGACCCCATTACCTTCGGTCACGCAGACATTATCGAGCGGGGCTGCAAATTGTTCGATCGCGTAATTGTGACCGTAGTCAGAAACCCCAGCAAAAGCCCTCTGTTCACTGTAGAACAACGGATTGAGCAGATCCTGCGGTCTACCCAACACTTGCCAAACGTAGAAGTAGACAGTTTTGAGGGTTTGACAGTAAACTATGCTAAGATTCGACAAGCCAAAGTGCTGCTGCGGGGACTCCGGGTCTTAACAGATTTTGAAATGGAACTCCAGATGGCCCACACCAATAAAACCCTCCTGGGCGAAATTGAAACAGTTTTTTTGGCAACTTCTAACGAATACAGCTTTTTAAGTAGTAGTGTAGTTAAAGAAATAGCCAAGTTTGGTGGCTCCGTAGATCATCTTGTTCCGAAACACGTCGCCCTAGATATTTACAAATGTTACGCCAGCAGGAACCAACTCACATCGAACCCGACAGTCCCGGACGCAGCACTGAGGACGAATCACCTCAGAACACAGCCGTCATCGGAGACTCCACCCGAACCGCAGGAGTAGACATCCAGCGGGAATTGAACCGGCTTGAGGAAATTGTTCTCGACAGCCCGCGCATTCCCATGACCAGACGCACCCTGGTGGATGAAGAACAGTTGCTCGATCAGTTAGACTTGGTGAGGCTAAATTTGCCGATCGCCTTTGGGGAAGCCGAGACAGTCGTCCGGCACAAAGACGACCTGCTCCAAGAAGCTCAACTCTACGCTCAAGAAGTGATAGAAGCAGCAGAACAGCGAGCGGCAGAAATTTTAAACGATATGGGCCTGCTCCAGCAGGCGAAGATAGAAGCAGATCAGTTGCGACAGCAAGTTTTGCTCGACTGCGAAGCAATTCAGCAGGCGACGCTGGCGGAAGTCGAACAAATTCGCTACCAGGCTCAAGAAGAACTAGAAGAGATGAGAGTCAGGGCGATGGCTGAATGCGAAGAAATTCAAAATGGAGCCGATGACTATGCTGACCAAGTGCTCGATAATATCGAACACAAGCTGAGCGATATGTTGCGAGTAATTCGCAACGGCCGAGATCAGTTGGATAATGTTTCTACGTCCCACATCCACAATAACAATGGTTAAGTTTTTCTGCACTTAAATTGGATGTTAAAAAACAATCAAACACTCTTGTGGGGTGGGCCGATCTCCCGCACAAAAAAGACAATTTAAATGCGTAACAGCTTAACTCATATCAATTTCGGTTTTAACGGAATTATTAGTAGCAAAAATTAGGAGACGGCAGTGCCTTTATCCCCACCCAAAATAACGTAGGGACACGGCACTGCCGTCTCCTCCATAACGCAATACGGTTTACTTAACACTATTTATGCCCCGGAGATCCCCCCTAACCCCCCTTCTTAAGGGGGGGACAAGAGTCTTCTCAAAGTCCCCCTTATTAAGGGGGATTTAGGGGGATCTGGCCTCCGCTATAAACGAGAAATACAAAGGTTTTCGGGCTTAAGTTGACACCTATGGCAACTGCCGTCTCCTCTATCATGTCTTATTTTCGCCGAGATAAGTTTTATGAAGAGAGGAAAAAATATAATATTTTCTGCTATTGTGAAAACTCATCAGACCAAAAATTCTTAATTTAACTCAAATTTTGGCTATCTAATTTTTACAATGGAAAAAGCATCTAACAGGTTCGCTGAATTTGACTTGATCCGAGCTTTAGCGATCGTCAGTGTTGTAATTACTCATGCTGGATTCTCGGCATTTGGCGATCGCAGAATTCTGTTTGTTGCGATCGATACCTTACAACTGTTCTGCGTACCTGCATTTTTACTCCTCAGCGGTTTTTTCCTCACCAACAAACTGGAAAATCAAAATAATCCCGGGCAGGTAGTCAAAAAAAGACTGTCAAGAATTATACCACCCTACCTGTTTTGGTCAGTAACTTTGTACATCTTAAATAATTTGGGATCGCTCCAAAAATTTGATTTACTGTCATTGCTCAGAGATATCCTCACAGGCTCGGTGATGCCTCCCTATTACTTCATCCTGGTGATTATTCAATGCTACGGTTGGTGGTGGCTGCTAGTAAAAATCAAAATTTTAGAACCCAGAAAAATCTTGGCATTGGGTTTAATAATTCAAACAATTTTTACCATAGTCTTTTACTTGAAAGTTTTCAAATATATATCAATACCTATACCTTTGGTAGAACGCTGGATTTTTAGCTGGATTTTGCCATTTTCAATAGGTCTATTTTTGGGTGCAACCTATGACAAAATTCAACCACTTCTCGAACGGAGAAAAAATCAAATTTTAGGAGCAACAATCCTGATTTATCTAGCGAGCGTTTGGGAATATTACCTAATTACCGAATTTAATTCAGAGGGATGGTTTCTGCGATCTTTCTTTAAAATATCTTCTCAAGGATATGCAATTTTTTTCGTATTATCGATCTTGGCATTTTCTAAAAGTATCGCACTTCCGAGTAAAGTATCAGGATTAGTCAAAATATTGGCTGCGTATTCATTCCCGATGTATCTCCTAGATTCGACAGTGGTGAGATATGTGGCGTTAGTATATTATAAATTTATAGATCCCGTACATCCGCTAGTGAAGTTGGCTTTTCTAGTGACAGGAACTTTGTGCGGTTGTTTTGCAATTATTTACTTATTGCAAAAAGTTCTGCCCAAAAAATACAGCCCGTACATTCTAGGAATTTAATCGCATTTGGTGTTTCAGCGGATGTCTTCATAAAACTGTTTGAGATAGTTCGCTGAAACCCCAAAACCCCACAAAAACCCGATCGCAAGATAGATCGCAGTTGCTTTGACTTCGCCCCAATTCGCCACTCGCCGATCGCTACTTTCGACAATCCTATTTACTAACTTAATCTTACCTCGTTTTACCAACTTCAAGCACAAATCTGCCTCTTCCATAATTGGCAATTTTGCATCAAAGCCATCGCATTCTAAAAAGTCTGTACGGCGGCAAAAAATCACTTGATCTCCAAACAGCAACCGGAATCCTTTGAGAAATAAATGAGGGCGAAATAATAGCGGCGCGTAATAAGTTTTTAGGTAATTATGTAGCGAAAAACCCCATCTTGTTTGGTGGGAACCAGTCATTAGCGAGATGAATCCGCCAGCGACAATTTTGCGATCGCACAGGGTTGTTTGAATAACTGATACAATGTCATCTGG
>CASBQF010000393.1 GCA_949127775.1 Oscillatoriales cyanobacterium PMM_0080 | reverse complement strand
GGTACGGGCAAAACTGCTTGGACGCAAGCGGTAGCCAAGGAGATTTTAGTGCCGCTTGGTTATGTGATTTTTATCTTAGATCATGATGCTGTGGAAAATTTTGTGCCACCGAGTTATTTGGAGCGAATTTGTATTATTATCAATGAGGCTGATAATTTGGCTCAGGATCGATCGACCGTAGTGGCCCAGGGCACTAACAAAACTGAACATATCTTGAGTTTGCTCGATGGAACTTTGTATCAAAGTGTCATGGACGAACACGGTGTTCAATTTGAGCAAAAACTCGTAGTTATAATGACCTGCAACACGACTGAAAGATTAGATCCTGCCATATTGCGCAAAGGGAGAGTAGATTTTACCAGTGAATTTACGCACAAATTTGTTTGAGTGAATACTTAAATTTTTAAGCAATCTAAGTTATCACACTGACTGCACGACTTCAGATATCGAAAAATTGCGAGGATATATTCTGAATTTCAAAGTTTGACGAACAATTTTTTGATAATCTATGGACACATCCCATCAAAAATGATATCACTGATGGGTAACACCCTCTCAGGGTTTCGCCCACGAATATAAATCAGGGAAACAGCATTTTTGTTTAAGACCAGAAATTTTTAAACTTGACAATCAAGCAATTTGGTCTAAGCCCTCGGATCGGTGGGGGTCGCTTTCTTAAAATCTAAAATCTAAAATCGATTGACAGCTATGGAGGAAATCCCAAACCGTGCAAACTAAGCCAGTTCAGCAAAAAATTCGACTGGGCAGGTATGCCGACGGGACAATCCCGACGATTGCCCAACAACCCTCAGAGGCACTCATGTGCGAGAATAAAGACAGATTTCGGCGGTTGGTGGAGCACTCCGCCGACAAAGCAGCAATGGTAGATTGTGAAATGCGCTATCTTGCTGTTTCCCGTCGCTGGGAAACAGATTGTGGACTCGAAAGTGGCAAAGCAATCGGCCGCTCTCATTGGGAACTGTTCCCGAATCTCCCGGAATATTGCCAGTATAATGCCCGGGCTTGTTTGACAGGTATTTTGGAATACAGCGAATTTGTAGTAGGGCGATCGACTTTATCTGTAGTCTCAAAAAAAGAAGATGTAGTCACAGTGCCTCTAAAATGGGTATTTCGACCTTGGAAAAATAGCGCAGGCGCGATCGGCGGTTTGATGCTATTTGCCTCTGAGATAGCTGAGGATATGCCTGAAACAAATTGCTACAATAAGTCTTCATCTGATGTTAACAACAACAATAAGCAGTTAGAAACCAGACCGCAACTAACTCAAATTGCCCTCGACAATGCTGCTGATACAGTCTTTTTTACTACTTCCGATGGTCAGATTTGCTACGCAAACAAAGCCGCTTGTCATCTTTTTGGCTACTCAAAATCGGAACTACTCAAACTGACAGTTAGTGACCTCGATTCGCAGTTTTCAGCATCGGATTTGCCAGAACACTGGACTCAACTCAAGCAGCAAAATAACCTTACTTTTGAAACCAGTTACAAAACCCAAAATGGCGCCAGTTTTCCCGTCGAAGTTAAAGTCAATTATTTAGAATACGATGGCTGCGAATACCGCTGCGCGATCGCCCGCGACATTTCGGATCGCCAAGCAGCAGGATCGGCCCTTTTAGAAGCAAAAGAGCAACTCCAAGCCGTCTTGGATGCTGTGCCCGGATTAGTTTCTTGGGTAAGTTCCGATTTGCGCTACTTGGGAGTAAACCGACATTTAGCGACTGCTTACCAGATTCCTGCTGAACAATTTATCGGTCAGAAAGTAGGTTTTTTAGATACAAGTCCCAAATTTAATAATTTAGTATACGATTTTTTTTCCAGCCATGAAAGCAAGAAATACGAAGAAGTAACAGCCAGCATCAAAGGAGATAATAAAACTTATTTAATTGTCGCTCAAAAATACCAAAAAAGTACAGCGGCGGTATTTGTAGGGTTGGACATTACAGAAAGCAAACAGTCCCTTGTGGCTTTGCAAAAATCGGAGGAATGCCTGCGCCAGCAAGCGACAAAATTAGAGCAGACGCTGTTAGTTTTGCAACAAACTCAAACTCAACTAATCCAAACCGAAAAAATGTCTTCTCTGGGACAGTTGGTAGCAGGAATAGCCCACGAGATCAACAATCCAGTTAGTTTTATTTCCGGCAATATTAGCCACGCTACTAGCTACATTGAAGAACTATTGCGGTCGATCGAGCTTTACCAAAAGTATTATCCCAACCCAGTGCCAGAAATTCAAGATTTGATGGAAGAATTAGACTTAGAATTTACAAAAAAAGACTTGCAAAAACTTCTAAGTTCAATGAAAGTAGGTTCGGAAAGGATTCGGGATGTGGTGCGATCGCTCCGATTGTTCTCACGTACTGACGAAGCCCAAATGAAGCCCGCAGATATCCATGAAGGTTTGGACAGCACTCTCCTAATCTTGCAAAATCGCCTGCAAGCTAAGGGGGGACGCCCTGGAATTAATCTGATCAAGGAATACGGGGATTTGCCGCGAGTCCGCTGTCATGCGGGACAATTAAATCAAGTGTTCATGCACTTGTTGACAAATGCGATCGACGCTTTGGAAGAAGGGGGGAGAAATCCTGAAAAATATGGTACAATCCAAAATCATTCTTTGTTGCCTGCGGACGGTTCAAGAGCTGAAGTATTCAATCCAGAAATTCGGATTCGGACGTTTTTGGTAGCCGAAAGCGAAGTGGCGATCGCCATTAGCGACAACGGCCCGGGCATGACTGAAGAAGTCCTCGGCTGCATCTTTGAGCCTTTATTTACCACTAAATCTCAGGCTACAAGCACTGGTTTGGGTCTGGCAATCTCCCAGCATTTAGTAGTAGAAAAGCATGGCGGTGAGTTGCGGTGTTTTTCTCATCCAGGATACGGAACTGAGTTGATAGTTAAAATTGCGATCGGTGATAATTAATTAGCTATTTACAACTAGGAAATAATATGATTATCGAGTGGCTCAGATTTAAAGTACCTCAAGAAAAGTGGGAGGCTTTTATTCAGCGAGATGAAGAAGTTTGGACGGCGGGACTAAAAAGTTTTCCGGGTTTTATGGGCAAGGAAACTTGGGTAGATCCGGTACAAAATGAGGTTGTGATGCTGATTCGCTGGCAAACTAGGGAATTGTGGAAGTCAGTGCCGCAAAGTACGATCGAGGAATTAGACGCAAAAATGGGTGAGTTGCAAATGCCGATCGCCGAAAGCCGCGAATATCAAGTCCGCAAGTTTTTGCATTAGTTTCGCAACTCGTACAACGATCGCAGTGTTTGGTATTTGTTGTAAAGGGCGATCGGTCGTCAGAAACAAGAAAGGGCGATCGCATATTGCTTAAACAATTCATTTTTCCCTTGGGTAAACCTCAAAAGCTAACTCGTGACGAAAAAAACAGACATTAAACTCCGAGAAAAAGTTGAGGTGTCCAAGGATTACAGGTGCATCTGTCGAACGAGTCCAAGCAAATGCAAGCAAGAGCGGCGAAAACTGAGCAACTGTACCCGAAAGCACCAATCCCCGCGCCTCACTGTGAGCCAAATTCCCGCTCAATTGAATAGGAACGGTTTGCTGTTCCCATGTTGCCCCTAGTTGTAGACCAATCTGATAAGGCAAAACGTTGACACTTGCACCCGTATCCAACAATGCCATCACTTCTACGGAGTTGCTGCCGTTGGAGAGAGTGATTGGCAAATATGGCATGATACTCGATCGCCCAAGGCTATCAATTCGCTCTATAAATGGAAATCGCTGACTAAGCATGAGTTGATTCTTGGGCGGCAAGTAGGAGTTCTGATAATGCTTGAACTGATTCTCCATCGGCCTGTGGAGACCATACAACTGCACTCGTTGATGCTAGTTGATTCAGAAGTACATTTTCTGAATTAGTATCTTCAGCAGGTTCTAGGCTGTATCCTTCTTCCTTGGCAACTGCAAGTAGGAGAAAGTGAATGAGTCGAAGTTTATCTTGATGAGATAATTGATCGACGGTGGGTAAAAGCTCGCTGAGAGGCATATTGCTTGTTTAAGATCACATACATTTATTTTAGCCTTTAAACTCGCGTTTTTAATGGCGATCGCCTTTTGTGCATTATGGGCGATTCCCTATGGGATAGCTACGCACGCGCGTACTCCGTACAATCCTCGCAGTGTTTGGTATTTGGTGTGAAGGGCGATCGCTATCCATGCAATCATCGCACTGGAATTGTCGAAATAGATAAGATTGTGAGTGAAAAAAACCTTGGGTTTTCATTCGTCAACTCAACCTACAAGTAAGGGCGCTACAGCGATCGAGCTACCGAAATGGATGTTTCCGAAACTACGCTCTAACCGATACTCTAAAAAGAATGCATTTTTTCTGTTTATTTTTGGCTCGGATTCCACTCACTTTTTGCACTATTGTTCTGTACTGCGATCGGATTCCTATTTAAAAACTGTCCGGAGTATTGCCTTAAAACTTTAGTAATAATCTAACAGACATCAAGAAGCAAACAGTAACTACAACTGGTCGAATCAAAGCAACTCCTTTCTCCGTGACCATTTTTGCACCTATGTATGCTCCGATGATTTGACCAACAATCATTACCATAGCAACCCCCCAATAAATCTTCCCAAATAGCACAAAATAAATTAACGCTGAAAAATTACTGGTAAAATTGTGTATTTTAGCATTGGCTGTTGCTTTAGATAGACTATAACCACATAAAATAACAAATGCTAGAGCCATAAATGTTCCAGTTCCGGGACCGAAAAAACCGTCATAGAATCCTAAAACAGGGGCGATAAAAGCAGAAAATATTATATATGAAATTCGTGGCTCTCGATCGACATTCTCAACCGTGGGAGACAAAAGAAAGTATAAACCCATCAGGATCAACAAAATTGGTAGAATTGTTTTTAAAACCTCAGAATTAATCTGTAATACCAGCCATCCACCAACAGCCGATCCAATGAATGTCATAAAAATTGATAATTTAATTTTATTCAAATCAAATGATCCTTTCCTTAGAAAATATATGGATGCAACTAAAGTTCCGCTGCTTCCTTGAACTTTGTTGGTTGCTAACGTTACTGCTGGCGGTATACCAACTGTTAACATTGCAGGTATGGTTATTAGTCCACCACCACCGGCGATCGTATCTACCCAACCAGCAATTATTGCCGCTACAAATAATTTTAATGCAATTTCAATACTAAGTTCCATTTAGATAACTCTCCCAGAATTTTTTTTTACTATCTATATATCTGCTTATAACATATTGTCTACAAAGCATTCTTATACTATGAGAAGAATTACCAATTTGTATATAGCAATCCTAAATGATTTTATATGTACCAGTAAGGACACGGCACTGCCGTGTCCCTACTGATAGGTTTTGGGGAAATAACATTTATGTTCGCGGTCTAGGTAATGATTTAGGATTGCTATATGATATTCAGATTCATCTAGCTCCCCTCTTCCATGTGTAACATTCGTTTGTTGTCAATAGCAAGAATAGGGGATAAATACTTTTGAGGAAGTCAGAAGAACTTCATGTACAGGCATTGATTTAACAGCTAATTAAAAAAATTCGATCGCACTTCCGAACTAGAAAAACAAGTCATGTCATTGTTGGCGACAGAAAACCAGCCAGTCAACTTCGCCAAATTGCTACAAAACCGACAAATATCATCATCAGATTTGCTCAACGCTTTGCAATCTCTATCGCGGCGCTGCTTGATCGAAAAACAGGAAAGTCTTTACACTCTGTCACCTGTACCGAAGCAGTATATCAAAGGATTGTAACGGAGATGTTGTACCAATATCAATCTCGCGTAGCTAAAGTGCCGCCAACTAGAGAAACCGGGTTTTTACCTAATCTGTGGCTGCGATGAAATATTCTCGCAAAACCCGGTTTCTGGACACCCGTGGGTAAGTCCTAATTTTAAGAAAATTTTGCATAGAGAGCTGAAATAAAATTCACGCTTAGAAAGCCTATTGCTAGTACGAGAATGATAAAGATTGTGATACTAAAAATAGACTTTAGCCGATCGGCATTTTCTGGTTTTTCGGATTTCATTTGTCAATTTTTGCAGTAAATTGGAGACGGGAATTGAGAACGAGTGCATTATACCGATGCGCGAACAAAAATGCAACAATCTAAAATCTTAGGAGGCATTGTTGGGTTAACCGCAGCAGCGACGAAAGTCGTAGCGTAGCGGGGCGTAAGCCATCGCCCAAACCCGATCGCGCCCGCCTCGTGTAAAATAGAGGGCGCATTCGAGCTTACCTTTTAACAGCAGGCATTGAGGGCGATCGCCAACAGCTCCCAAATAGATAATAATATGTCAGTCATCCTTAACTCACTTAATCAGGTAAAAATAGAAGGGTGCGAGGAAGTAATCTAAAAAATATAACTGAAAAAAGGATATAAATCCATGCTCCACCCAGTCTCGCAACCTTATCAAAAACGAGAAAATACTATGACTCAAAGAGCTGTGCGAAAGCCAAACCCCTCTGTTGGAAACCAATTGAGGCAAAGTTTTCCTCAAAGGCACTGGCTGGAGTTGGCAGAATACGCCTCTCTGGCGGCTGCTGGTGTGGGTTCCGTCGCTGTGGCTGTGTCGGGTCAAGCTTTTTATGGGGTGGCTCCCTTAACTTTGGCTTTGTCGCTGAATGTTGCTAATCGGTATCGATTTGAACAGCAAGCGCGGCTTCATCAAAATTCGGAAATCGCCCAAGTGCAAAAGTCTGTAAATAAAGTCGAAAAAACGGCGGTGACGGTAATTGTTAAATTGCGCAAACAGTTGTCAGCAGATATTGCAGCGCTGCGCCAACAAATGGCTGCACTGCCTAGGGGGGAGGGCTTTGAGGAGTCGATCGACATTGAGCGGCAGTTGCTGAGTTTGGGAGAGTCGGTAGCTTCTTTGCAAGAAATTGTGGCATCTGCTGTGCTGGATGTCCGCCAGCAGGTGAGCGAACAATTGCAAGATTTATCGGTTAGCAAACTGACAAATCTCGAAGCTGTGGAAGAGGCAATAGAAGAACTAGAAAGTGCGACAAAATGCTTGGCAGAAACTACGATCACGCGAGATGACTGGGAAGTAGTAAATATTCGATTTTTGGAAATCCAGAAAGTCATGGCTAATCTGCAAAGTCAACTGCAAGCTTCCGCGCAACGATCGACTCCCGATTTGTCGATCGTCCAAGCTCAAATCCACCGTTTGGAACACGAGCAGGAAGAAGTTGTCAAACCTCATCTCAAGCGCTTAATCTCGGTTGTCAAGGAGTTGCAGCACACGCAAGAGAGGAGTCATTAGTCATTGGTCATTAGTCATTGGTCATTAGTGCAGTCCCCGATCGCGAACGTTATTGGTCATCAGTCAGAAGGAAGATTTTCCGCATCTGGGCCTCTCTTCCTCTCCCGGCTGGAGTCGAACTTTTTGGACAACTGTGTTACAAATTGAAAAGGCAATCTGTCTAGTTCACCTGTTTTCAACCTATTACAAGAAAATTAAATGACTGCAACCGTAACTATTGCTGATAACCCGTTATTAATTGGCAAAGGATTGCCACCGTTTGACGCGATCGCACCCGAACACGTAGTCCCCGCTGTAACTCAACTCCTAACCGAACTAGAAGCCTCGCTAGCTGCCTTAGAAGCGTCTGTCGAGCCGACTTGGAGCGGCTTAGTAGAACCATTGCAACGACTCGGAGAGCGTTTAAATTGGACTTGGAGCATTGTCGGACATTTGATGGGTGTGAAAAATAGCCCGGAATTGCGATCGGCTCACGAAACAGTGCAGCCGGAAGTAGTAAAATTTTGGAGCAAGCTCAGTCAAAGCAAACCGCTTTACGAAGCTTTTAAAGCGCTGCGGGCGATCGAGAATTGGGACAGCTTAGAGTCAGCTCAACAGCGAATTGTCGAAGCCGCTCTCCGAGATGCGCAACTTTCCGGCGTTGGTTTAGAAGGCGAGCAAAAAGACCGTTTCAATGCCATTCAATTGGAAATAGCCGAAATTACTACGCAATTTTCCAATCACGTCCTTGATGCTACCAAAGCTTTTAGCCTCACCATCACAAACAAAGACGAAATTGACGGTTTGCCGCCGAGTTTGTTGAGTTTAGCAGCTCAAGCCGCTCGCGCTGCGGGTACAGAAAATGCGGATGCCGAAAACGGCCCTTGGCGGATTACTCTAGACTTTCCGAGTTACGGCCCTTTCATGCAGCACAGCACCCGCCGGGATTTGCGCGAAAAGTTGTACAAAGCTTTGATCGGCAGAGCAAGTAGTGGAGAATTGAATAACTGGCCGTTGACCGATCGCATTTTAGCACTGCGCCACGAAAAAGCAGCTTTACTTGGATTTAGCAGTTATGCCGAATTGAGCTTGGCGAGCAAAATGGCTCCCGACGTTACAGCAGTGGAAACTTTGTTAGAAGAATTGCGCTTAGCGAGTTACAATGCTGCTGTCAAAGATTTAGCAGATTTGAAAGCGTTTGCTGCTGAAAAAGGCGTGCCGGAAGCAGGGGATTTGAAGCACTGGGATATCGGTTTTTGGTCGGAAAGGCAGCGGGAAGAAAAGTTTGCTTTTAGTGCCGAAGAATTGCGTCCTTATTTTGCTTTGCCGCAGGTATTGGACGGATTATTTGGATTAGTCAAGCGGCTATTCGGTGTGACAGTAACTGCGGCGGACGGTCAATCTCCTGTGTGGCACGAAAGTGTGCGCTATTTCAGAATAGATGATGAAGCCGGAAATGCGATCGCCAATTTCTATCTAGATCCCTACAGTCGCCCGGAAGAAAAGCGCGGTGGTGCTTGGATGGACGAGTGCGTGGTGCGCGCTAAATTTGTGGAATCTGGAAAAACAACCACGCGGTTGCCTGTGGCGTATTTGGTGTGCAATCAAAGCCCTCCAGTTGACGATAAACCGAGTTTAATGACTTTCTTAGAAGTCGAAACTTTGTTTCACGAATTCGGTCACGGTTTGCAGCATATGCTAACAACCGTAGACTATCCGGGAGCTTCTGGCATCAATAATGTTGAGTGGGATGCGGTGGAATTGCCCAGTCAATTTATGGAAAATTGGTGTTACGATAGGGCGACTTTGTTCGGGATGGCAAAGCATTATCAAACTGGGGAAACTTTGCCGGAACACTATTACCAAAAGCTGCTAGCAGCGCGCCACTACATGAGCGGCAGTGTCATGCTCAGGCAAGTACATCTTAGCAGTGTTGACATCGAATTGCACCACCGCTACCAGTCTGGCGGCAGCGAAACTGTGGCGGATGTCCGCAAGCGCATCGCTAAAACTACGACTGTTTTGCCTCCTCTGGAAGGAGACGCATTTTTGTGCGCTTTCGGACACATTTTTGCGGGCGGCTATGCGGCGGGTTATTACAGCTATAAATGGGCGGAAGTTCTTAGCGCTGATGCTTTTGCAGCGTTTGAGGAAGTGGGTTTGGAAGATGAAAGTGCGATCGCCTCTACAGGCCAGCGCTTCCGGGATACAGTGTTAGGATTGGGCGGCAGTTTGCACCCGATGGAAGTGTTTAAAACTTTCCGGGGACGCGAACCGAGCACTAAAGCTTTGTTGAGACACAGCGGCTTAGCAGCGGCTTAACAAACTGTGTAAAAACCGGGGTTAATGCAGTGAAATTTGTCTGCATTAATCCCGGTTTTTTGCTTAATTTACTTCACGTCGCTGCACAAAACGGCTGATTCAGGTTAAGATGAGGGACAGGAGGTTTTAGTATGCCAACGACTGCTCAAGAAATTTATACTGAAGTTGTCCGCAATCTGTCGCTGACGGAACGTTTGCGCTTAGCGAATCTTATACTCAACGATTTAGTTGAGAAAAATGTGTCGGTTATCGATCGAAGCGATACTTGGACTGAGGACGATCGAACCGATATAACAACCTTCTCTTTACAGTACGCATCTATGCTTTTCCCTGAAAGCGAGGAATAACAAGCGTGAGATTCAATCCAGGTGAAGTAGTCACAGTAGATTTTCCCGGTGTGACGGGTATTAGACAAGATTGCAAAATTCATTTTAATCAAATTTTGTAACAGGCTCTCCGGCCTGTTCCACAAGAAAAAAACTTTTTGTGGGATGGGAATCTTGCCCGTTCTAGTTATTTTTGCAAGAGGTCTATTAAACGCCGTCCTGCTGTGGTTCTCTCGTCAGCAACTTATCACGCAACTCGTCCCGATGTCATAGTCGGACTTATCACCACTCAAACGACGGATCTAGGGGCTACAGACTGTACATTTCAGGATTGAGCCGCAGCAGGTTTACGGGTTGCATCCGTTTTCCGCAGCTTCATCGTCACTCTACCGCCGTCTGCTAACTTGGTTCGGATTGGGCATCTATCAGATCGTGATTGGAAAGATGTTTGTGCGTGCGTAAAATTAGCTTTTGCTGAGTTGAATGAGCCTGATTCACAGTCTTTTCGATAGCGTGAATTGCCTCAACGATAATTTAAGCGTACCGCACGCAGCCACGAATATTCTCTACCTGCAAATCTGGAGAATAGTCTCGAATAATCTCTTCAAATGAAAGTCCCTCAGCCAGCAATTCGAGAATACTTTGTACAGTAATGCGCATAGTTGCTATGCAATGTTTGCCCAAATGAATTTTATGGTTGACTGAAATTATATTCATATCCGCCATCAAGTGACAGGCTGTACTAATTGTAGAACATCATGCAAGAAACATCTATAGTTTTACACTTTCTCCCCAATGTTTCTGTAAAAAATTAGGGGGTGATGTGCGCGAGGGGTAGCTATCCTGTAGGAAATCAACCGCAGCTTTTAGATTAGCTTGAAGGCTCATCAAAGCAGTATGAATCTTAATACTGTCAGTATCAACTGCCTTTTGTGAATATTTGCTATCATTGACTCAGTGATTATACTTAACTTTCGCTACACTCAAAATTCAGTTGATATTTCGCAACATAGACTGGCGATTTGTTCTATGCAGCTAAGGCTTTTATTCGCAACTATAAATTGAGACTTTTACCGAATCTTTAACATACAGCGGTCAACAGCGGTAGTTTTTTAAAGTTTTGATAAAGTTCGGGATTCTGGTTTAAAAAAGAGCAAAAAAAGAAGGCAAAAACTCAAAAAATAAGTTATAAATAATTGGAAAGTTGTTACAAAAAATCGTTGTATATATGATAATAAGTAAGAATTGATATTTACTCGTTCACCTATAGATTGAGATATTCATGGATATTCAATTAATTAATATCGGCTTTGGTAATATTGTGTCGGCTAACCGAGTGATTGCCATTGTCAGTCCCGAGTCAGCGCCAATTAAGCGTATAATTACTGATGCCCGAGAGCGCGGACAACTGGTTGATGCTACTTACGGGCGCCGCACGAGAGCGGTAATTATTACAGATTCGAGTCACGTCATCCTGTCGGCAATTCAGCCGGAAACGGTTGCTAATCGTTTTGCGATCGGCAAAGACGGTCAAAGTCGGGATGATTGAGGTTTGTCAGTTGCAATTTGAGCACTTACAGTATAGAGTGATCGAAAACTTGAATTGTGACACGTTTCTATTCTAAAAATGAAATCCGGTAAATTAATTGTTCTGACGGGGCCTAGCGGTGTGGGGAAAGGCACCTTAGTTCGATCGCTCCTCAACCGCCATCCCGAATTATATCTTTCGGTATCGGTGACAACTCGATCGCCCCGTGAGGGAGAAATTGAGGGACAACACTACTATTTTGTCAGCCGCAGCCGTTTTGAGCAAATGGTTGAGGCTGACGAGTTAGCAGAATGGGCTGAGTTTGCGGGCAATCTTTACGGTACTCCATATTTTGCTCTCCAGCAGCGGATCGATGAGGGAAAATGGGTATTGCTCGAAATTGAACTCGAAGGAGCAAGGCAAATTATAGATAAGTTTTCGGAGGCTTTGCGAATTTTTATTTTACCTCCTTCTTGGGAAGAATTGGAGCGCAGGCTACGGAGTCGGGGCCAAGATTCCCAAAGTGCGATCGCCCGTAGGTTGCTGCGCGCTAAAGACGAGATTGAAGCTGCGCGAGAATTTGATTTCCAAGTGATCAACGATGATTTGGAAATTGCTTTGAAAGGACTAGAATCCGTGTTGTTTGTTAATGACGGGAAATGAGGGGATGATAATTTGATATTACCAACTACCAACTACCAATTGCCAATGACCGATTACCAATGACCAATTACCGATTACCAATTACCAACTACCGATTACCAATTACCCATTTCTCAGTCCTGGCTAAAACTTGGTTACTTTGTTTGATAGCAACACAAACTTTTAAGTGCAATTCCAGAGTCTCGGACGCAGCCGAATATTTCCTTAGCGGTTCAATTTCACGCGCAGAACAGCCCAACATTTCCATATAAGCTAGCGTCCATCCAAGAGCTTCAATGTCGCTTACATCACCTGATCCGGCGCACAGGTGACAACCCGATTCGCCCTCCGGGCCGCACTCAGGACAAACCCAATTACTGAGTTGTAATTTTTCCTGAATTGTGCGGGAGGCTGAGGCAATTGTTAAGGCTTTAATGTGGTTTTGAACTACTTGTTTAAAACCTCTGGTTTGGTTGGTGTCGTGAGTGGAATTGTTGTGCGATCGCCCGATGGCACTTCCTGGCTGTTGGGGCGAAGCCAGAGATGCTGTTTTGTTCTCTATTTTGACTCCAGATTCGCCCAGGTTCGCCGTTAGCTGAATACCGTAGTCTTTTGACTCTTTAGTCTGAGATTGGTTGAGTGCGATGTCAGAAGCGGGTTCGCCAGTTGTGAAGGATGGTTCTATTTTATCGGCAGAATCTTGCATCGAGAGGTGATGTTCGATCGCCAAAGACCAAGTTCTTTTATGCCGGAGATCGCCATATTTTCTGGCTTCAACATCGGTAATGCCGATCGCCGCTGCCTCTTGACGCAGCATATTCATCGAAGTCATGGTATCTGATATCATTAGTTTATTGATAGTTAATTTTCGATCGCCCGTTAGCAAGGCCCTCGAAGAGGATCGACATACAAATAAATTACATTAAATATAGTAGCCTAGCTTTCTGGAATTAGAACTATCGATGACTTCAATTTTCCCCGATACAGCGTTATCTGTTGCTGGACTAACATCATACCTCCAAGACTTGTTGGAGGGCGATCGCTACTTGCGATCGGTTTGGCTCACAGGCGAGGTGACTAACGTTTCGCAATATCCCACAGCTTGCTATTTCAGTCTGTCCGATCCTGACAAAAGCGCTGCGATTCGCTGCGTGGCTTGGAACAATCGGGGGCAAAAATTGGTTCAAATTCCTGTAAAAGGCGAACAGTTGATTGTTTTGGGCAGCATCCGCGTTTACAACAAGCGTGGCGAGTACCAGTTGAATGTTGTACAATTGCTACCGGCTGGGGAAGGATTGGAGGCTTTGCGGTTGCAGCAATTGCGATCGCGCTTGGAAGCCGAGGGTTTCTTCGATCCCGCCAGAAAGCGCGCGATTCCCGCACACCCGCAAATTGTGGCGGTGGTGACATCGGATACTGGTGCTGCGTGGGGGGATATTCAGCGCACGTTAGCGCAGAGATATCCGGGTTTGCGGGTGTTGCTGTCGCCGACTTTGGTGCAGGGAGATTTGGCTGCTGCTGCCATTGCTAGGGCGATCGCCCGTGTAGAATTGGACGGTAGAGCCGATGTGATCATTTTAGGGCGCGGCGGCGGTTCTGCGGAAGATTTGGCTTGTTTTAATGATGAAAGAGTCGTCAGGGCGATCGCGAATTGCACAATCCCAATCATTACAGGCATCGGCCACGAAAGAGACGAATCTCTCGCCGATTTAGTAGCAGATAAACGAGCGCATACTCCGACTGCGGCTGCTACTCAAGCTGTACCAATTTTAGCGGATATTTACTGGGAACACAAGCAGAGAATGCTGAATTTAGCAAGTGTTGTGCGGGCAAGATTTCAGCAGGAAGAACAGCATTTGCAACAGTTAAAAAATCGCTTACAACGGTTGCCTGCGACATCCCGAACTTTGCGGCAAGCAACTGGTAAACTGGAAGTATTGCAAGAAAAGTTAGCGGCCCTAAATCCGGCGGCGGTTTTGGAAAGGGGTTATGCGGCGGTAATCCAAGGTGACGGTACAATTGTCCGCCAAACTGAGGGTTTGGAATTGGGACAAGAGTTGACTGTGAGGTTGAGTCGGGGCGTGCTGAAGGTTAAGATTGTGGAAGTTTTGGATGCAGAATAAATGTTATGGTTAAGTCGAAGTTGCGTCAGTCTGACTGGAATTATGAGGAAACGGTCGATCGCATTGAGGCGATTATCGATCGGGTAGAATCGGGAGAGTTGCCTCTAGAAGAGGTTTTTGAGCAGTTTGCGGTGGCTGTGGAGTGTTTGCAGGAGTGCGAAGGTTTTCTGGCGCGGGGGAAGGATCAGATGGATTTGGCGATCGGGCTTTTAGCCGCGGAACCCGATTTTTAATCCTTCTAATTTTAATCGCAACCAACTTAGAAACCGGGTTTTTTCCACCACCCTCGCTACCACCCAAAAACTCCCAAGAAACCCGGTTTCTTAGCCCCCACAACCAACCCAGAAACCGGGTTTTTTCCACCACCCTCGCTACTAACCCAAAAAAACCGAAAAAACCCGGTTTCTTATCCCCCAACTCAATGCAAACCCTGACAAATAAACCCCGACCAATAAATCAAATCAGCAAAAGGATTTGGCATTGCCGAGAAGGTTTGTGAGAGAAGTTTATAGCATTCAATTTCCTTCTGAATATTAGTCTCCTGTTTCACTATTTCCCGCAACTTCTCCTTCAATTCATTAAACTCAACCGTCCCTCTCTTGTATGGTTTCTGCCGCAATTTTAACTCCTCCCTTTCCCCCTGCACCTTAAGCAATTTCGGATTTAATTTCTTAATAATCAAATTGCAAAGCTTGTGCAATCCCTCTCCCGAAATTGTCCGCAACCTCACCTGTGCGTCCCGTAACGCCTCTGGACGACTCAAACCTTTCTTGCGATACTGATAATAAAAGATGGAAAAGAGCCCTGTTACCTGGTGAACCTCCCACAAAGTGCTGACTACACTGCGAGCACCTGCACATAAAAAGCCCGTTCCAAAACTGAGAAGATTATCGGTAATTTCGGTCATTCCTAAATTGGTTTCGCAGCAGGAAAGAAACACATCGGATAAGTCCGGCAAACGCCAACCTGGTGTCATTAATTCCCCCAAACTAATGTTACCGTCTCCTAATAATAATTGAGAGTTTAAAGGATTTTTTGTGAGATCGGATTTTGCGTGGTGACTGGAGTGAAGTCCATTGATTGTTTTGACCATGTTTCGATATTCGGCAACAGTTGCTTCTTTACTTCCTTTTAACCGTTGCTTGACAGGAACAAGTTTGGCAACTTGTTCGCACTCGAAAGATGTAAAAGGTAAATCATCGGTGGCATTTTCCACGATGCCGTATTGCGGCGATTCGATGGTGGGGCGTTGATGGCAATACTCTAATATTTTGCAACTGGGCACGTAACGAATTAGGAAATAATCGCTAATAACCCCCCCTGGCCCCCCCTTGCTAAGGGGGGGAGATAGAAGAACTTCCCCCTTGCTAAGGGGGGGAGATGGAAGAGATTCCTGATTGC
>CASBQF010000392.1 GCA_949127775.1 Oscillatoriales cyanobacterium PMM_0080 | reverse complement strand
TGCCTGCCCCTGCCCCCGTGCCTGCCCCTGCCTCCGTGCCTGCCCTGCTGACGTCTGCTAGATTCCAGAGTTTGACAGTGCCATCGGAGCCCGAAGATACGATCGTCAATCCATCGGGAGCAAAACAGACTGCTCTCACCGGGCCCTTATGTCCTGTAAGGGTTCTGATTTCTTTGCCGTTGGCGAGGTTCCAGATTTTGATCGTACCATCCCCGCTAGCAGATGCGATCGTCTTGCCATCGGGTGAGAAACTGACATTCCAAACGTTATCGCCGTGTCCGCTGAGGGTTCTGATCAATGTGCCGTCAGGGTTCCAGAGTTTGATAGTATCGTCTTCGCTAGCGGATGCGAGGATTTTGCCATCGGGGGAGAAAACGACGTTTTTGACGCTAGCTTGGTGGCCGGAAAGCCGATCGCGCTCTCGGATGTTGTAAATTGCTTGTTGGAGGGCGATCGATACTTGCATCTTAGTATCGGATTTTGGCGGACTGAATGCCTCTAATTTTTTAAGTTTATCTGCTGCAATCAGTGCTTCGAGCATTGCTGCAAAAGGGTTTGAGGCTAAAGTTGTTTTTGACGACACACTTTCCAGGATAATTTGTGTTTCTGCGAGGGAGCGATCGGCTTTGACTACTTGCAATTGTATGGCGATCGCTGCCGCTAAAGATAGCGCTAAAATAGTTGAGCCGATCGCAATTATCCTTCTAGCTTGTTTTTTAGCTAACATTAACTCTGTTTTAGCTTGATGCTGAGCTAAACTTAAAGTTTCATTAGCCTGTGCCAATATTTGACTTTCCTCAGCTTGCAATGCAAAAGCCAATTTAACTTCCCGCTTTTCCCAATCCTGAGCCGCCGCTAAAAAGCGGTAATCTAGAGGACTTAAGTTTTGATTTTTTGCCCACTCCAAAGCTTCTTGCAGGGCATTTCCCCGCAACAGCCGCGAATCATCCTCAAAATTGGCAGTAGTCCAAGCATTAAAATTTTCCGCATAAGGGCGCAGCTTAGCCAACTGTTTATCCACCCATTCAAGACTGAAAACTTCGGCATAAATACGGTTGTAAACTTTTAATTTACCTTGCTGCTGAACCACCAAACCTGATAGGCGCAGTTCAGTTTGTTCCCGACTGCCATCAGCCCCTATTTCCCGCTGCAAAATTTGCTGGTAAAGCCCCAATAACTGCCCTGCTTTTTGCTGATTTCTCAAAATGCGATCGCGAATAGTTTTCAAATGTTCGGGCTCATCCTGAGACTCCCAATTCTCCACAATCCGTAACTGCACCAACTGTTCAACATCCTGCCTGTCTGTGGTGGAACAGGCATCCTGCCTGTTTCGGCTAATCCTTTCCAACACATCATCCAGCACTAACTTGCACAGCTTCTGCGTCAAAAAAGGTTGTCCGCCCGTCCAATCTATAATTTCAGAAATGATACTTTCCGCATTACCAACCTGCCCCTGCCAACCATCAATCAAAGGCTGAACTTCATTAATTGTAAAACCGCCTAAATTGATCGCCTTACCAATATTAAAAGGAGTTTGAGTTTTATCAGCAATCAAATCCGAAGGCGTCGCCACCCCCAACAGCGCAAAAGTCAAACGCCCATATAAAGGATTGTCAACTCTTTGATTGTAAAACCAGCGAATCAGAGCAAAAAACTCATCCGTAGAAAAGTTCATGCTCAAAACGCGATCGATCTCGTCAACAAAAATAACTATATTTTGTGGAATTTCAACTAAAATAACTTCTTCAATAAACAAACTAAACCGCTGGAGTGGCGAGAACAAATCCCGGCGTTCCCGCCACCAACTCCGCCAATTAATTTTATTGCCTAGCTGACAGCTACTAACCAAAGAATTAACAATACCAGCATACCACTTTTCGGGATTGACATCTTCCTTCCCAATCCCAGTTAAATCAATAAAAGCGCAAACAGTACCTTCAGCTTGCAATCTTTGCATTGCCCGCACCCGCAAACTAGACTTACCCATTTGCCGCGAATTTAAAACGTAACAAAACTCACCCGCGTTCAAACTTTCATAAAAGTCTAAGTCTGCTTGCCGCGTCACATAACTAGACGCATCTACTGGAAGACTCCCACCAATCTGATATTCATAACTAACTGGAAATTCTGTCATCATTGCTTGCACCAAATTCTAGACTTGATTGTATGATCGCAAACCTGACTATGTAGAGATTTACCAAAAAAACCTGATTTTTTCAGATTTTTATGATGCTTTGTCAGGTGGTATCTGATTTTTCCCTATTAATTCAGACACTCAACCTATCAATAGGTTCCGATAAGACCTGATTTTTTCACCATTGCCGTTCAGGTAACTGCGCTACAGCAATCGTGGTCGATCGGATACAATGAACTGCAAACTATGCTTTTCACCCTAAAACACGGCAGAAATACTCGCGGTACAAATTGGAGCGCGGCATCACATAATTGTTTTGCCGCCTCACAATTCCCATGCTGTGCAATTTATAAATTTGCATCGAGTCTAATTCAACTGCTTCGGGGGAATTAACAACTTTTTTTAAAGCTAAAGCTAATTCGGGGTTTTGTTGCAGAATTTCTAAATGTCTCCGCAGGTGATTGCTGTAAATTCCCGATTCGGACGCGCTATTTTCTAATAGCTGAGTTAATGAGATTTTGCCGCAACTCACCTCGTACATTGCCAATCTTACTAAATAAGGATGTCCGCCGATCGCCCAAATCAACTCTTGCAACTGCCCATCGCCCCAATCCAAGCCGTGAACCCCAGCTAAATCGTGGATTTGCTGGCTGTCAAACTCCAGCAGTTCAACGGGGACTCCCGCATTAAACGGAGATTGATTCATATCCAAAGGAATATAAACCTCCGTAGAATGCGCCATTACCAACCGCAGTTTTTGCCAAACATCAGAAATCTTGGCTTTTTCGTGCCAGCTTCGCAGCATTCCCAGAAAATCTTCAACTACTTCTGTGTAGGGAAATATGCGATCGACTTCATCCAATCCCAACACTAAAGGAGTTGTTGTTTGTGCCAGCAAATACTCTTCAAAGTATACCGTACAGTTATCGTTGCTGCCCAAAATATCGGTATCCCAATACTCGTTCAACTTGTTTTCTAACTTTAACTGTCGGCTGACCATCAAGCACAACCAGCGCAAAAATTTATCGAGATTTGTTAAGATTCCTCGGTCGGCGGCGCTCAAATCTAAATAAACTGAATGATAATTTTCCCGAACAGCGCGAGCTAAAATCCTGTTCATCAGTGAAGTTTTGCCCATCATCTCCGGTGCTTTAATCCGAATCAGAGAACCGGGCTTGATAACGGTTTCGCAGCAAAGAGAGTCGATGCTGGAACGCTCTATATAAAAAGGTGAATCTAAGGCTACTGAACCTTCGGGAAACTGCAATTTTGCCACCGTCGGCAATGTTGGTAAAGGCGGATTTGCGTGCAGAGATTGACTTGATTCTGCTTCATAAGCTCTCCTCAATGCTTCTTTGAAGTTTTTCTTGGTAATTCTTTCTCCCAAGGCTTCTGAAAGCTTGTGCCACAATTTGTTACCGACATCTTTGTTGAGGTATTCAGCACTGTAGCCGTAAGTTTTGGCGATTTCATCGTAACTTTTGCCTTCCCAAGAACCTTGAAGGACTTTCATTTCGATGTCGCTGAGGTATTTGCCGGTGTTTTGAGCAAAAATGCGATCGGCTGATTCTTTGGTTTTGCTCCAAGAGAATTCTAATTCTGAGTTCATGGGATCGGCCGGTGAGTACGTATATACGTATGTATGCAGACTATTGCAAGAGAAAAGTTGTTCCTCTATTGGGAAATTACCCTGACTTTTCCCTATTTTAACTGATTTAACCTGAGTTTTTACTATAAATTACTGCTGCGCGTCATTTTACTGTTGATTTAAACACCTGATTTTATTCCCATTGTCACTTCTTTGACGAGAGGAGAAACTAAATACATCAAGCAAGTTAGTTGAGTCTTTCTCACCCTTGCACTAAGAAAGAAAACCACAAGGAGCAACAAAAATGTCATCAGTTATCAAAGGTACTGACTACGACGACAACAATACTGTCAACGGCAACGGTCAACTCCACAAATCCCTAGTGGGAGATGATTGGACAATCGATGGTCAAGGTCAAATTCAGATTTCAAATGATACAATCTACGGCTATAAAGGCGATGATATCTTGTCAGGTCGCGCGGGAGATGACATCCTCTACGGTGGCTTCGGCGGCGATAACCTAGATGGCGGCGCGGGTAATGATAAATTATACGGCGAAGCTGGCGAGGATTTATTGTACGGAGGCAGTGGCAAAGATACACTGTCTGGCGGTCTTCACAACGATTATCTATTCGGAGGAAGCGGCAAAGATTATCTGATCGGTGGCGACGGTAACGATTACCTTGACGGTGCTAATTTTTCGGGTGCTGGTAACGGTATCGGTGGCGGCAGCGAATCCGATTCTCTCTCCGGCGGCGCGGGTGTGGACACATTTGTACTCGGCAATGTTGATAATGTTTACTATCTCGGCACTGGCTATGCTACGATTACCGATTTTAGTTTAGGTCAAGACAAAATCCAGATTAAAGGTAATTTAGCAGACGGCTATTCTCTCAAGGCTGGCGATTGGAACGGCAACAATGTTCAAGATACTGGTATCTTCTACAAGGACAATTTGATTGGGGTTGTGCGAGACACCAACTTAACTAATACTAACCCGAATCAAGTATTCTTGTCCGCGCCTCCCATCCCTCAATAGTTTTACTTGTCGCTGCCAAAGGGCGGGCAACTGAGTACCGCCCTACATTTTTAAACAGGAGTTTTTTATCATGAAAATTGCGGGCAACCAACGAAAATTTAATCGACTTTTCTGCACAACTTTGACCTTAATTTCAGCTATTCTCTTAGGAAGCTTGGGAAAGGTTTTCGAGTCCAACAACAACATAGCTTTGGCCCAAGAAAGCATCCCCGTTAGCGGTAGCGGCGACGCGCAACTTCAGCCGATTTTGCAATCCCTAACTGAATTCATGCGCCATCGCTGTATCGGTGCGGCTGTACTCGGTGTCTCTGTGAAAGGTAAGCCCGTCGGTGTTTGGGGCTTGGGGCGCATGAAAGGCCGATCGACTAATAACGCAAATCCGGCTTGCGGTGACGATACTGCCCGTGCTCCTCTAAGTGCGATCGTACCAGCAGACACCCCCATGCGTATGGGCAGTATCAGCAAGCCTGTTACCTTTGCGATGGTGCGCTGGGTGCTAAAACAGACGGCGCGCGATCGGGCAGGCTTAGAACTAACTGACGAGCAAATTGAAGGGATGAAATTGTTCGATCCGCAGCATTATCCGCCGCTAATTCCCGGTTTGAACAAGCAATATCCAGTCGCAATTATCCCTGAAAACTTGCACGCCCTATTTTCGGGAAAAGTCAAATTCCCCGTGGCAATTAAAGATAGTAATTGTGCCAATCTTAACTCAGGATTTGCAGACAAACAGTGGCAAAACGTCACCCTCGGAAATTTATTGTCGCACCGATCGGGACTTCAGCGGAGCGCGCCCAGATACGGTGAAGATATAACCGCTAATTTGTCAGTCCTCCGCAATCTGAAAACCCCAGCCGATTTTAAATCACAAGAACAGCTACTCATCAATGAATGGGGTAACAAATCTGTCAGTTCCGCTAAAAATCAACTCGGCATTTCTGCTAACGCAGGCTATTTTTTGCCAAGTCCTAATTTAGAAGAAACTCTGATGGTTTTGGCTGGGCGATGCCTTCAGTATCCTCTAGGTCAATATCATTATTCCAATACCAGTCCGGCATTTCCTACGATTATTTTGCAGCAGTTGGTAGCTTCCGGCAGATATGCTGCTAAAACCGGGAAACTAGAAACTCATCAAGGCTCTGCTTTGGAAGTTTTCTTCAAAACAGAGTTGGGAATTCCTACTACTGCTACCAAGGGAATTTTCATGAGCCAAGGAGTAGAAAATTTTGGCGATCGCGAGGCGGAAAAACGCCACTGGAACGGAAAAAATTACTACGGAAAAGGATGGGATTTAAGGCGACCACACTGCGTTTTGAATGGTAAACTTTGCGACTTTTCTAGCTGGATAAATCCCCAGCTAGGGACGATAAACTGGTCTTGGAATTTAAGCCAAGTTCCTTTTTCCCGGAGAAACACAGATTTGAGTCCCGGCACTGGTTCGCTAGCTGTGGAAGCTGAAGTTTTTCTCAAATTCATGTCACAATATTGGGTTGGAGGTTATGAAAATAATCCGCGAATTGGGGAAAAACGCAATAATGTTTGGAATCGATATACTGCTCACAACGGAGCGCTTGATGGTACTCAGGCTTGGGCAATTCAGTTAGGGGGAAATAACAACCCCAAAGAGTGGAAATTGCCGCCTGTGGATGCTCAAGGTCGCATTCTTGATGATTTTGCTAATTTGCAGATGTATGCGGGTGTGTTGCCGGATGGAGTTGATATTTTTGTGGCGGTGAATCAGAGGGCGGATAAGAAGTGTGTTGAGGCTAAAGGTTACAATTGTGGGGATGCTTACGGGCTTTTGAATAATTTTATTTTGTACGGTGTTTCTCGGGTAAATTGGAATATGGTTGCACCGAGTGCTGTTGTTAAATAATATTGATAGATCAACCGCAGATGCGAGGCAGATTATTCCTAGGGTGCGTCGCCATTCTTTAATCCCAAAACTCAATCGATTATCTAGCAAGTGACGCACCTAACAGATGAGAATCGTCTCAGGTGCGTCGCTATCAAATTGTCGGTCTTGATGCAAGGATTGTCGATGGGGACGCACCCTACAAATACTAACGAATAATCAGATTGTGGTCAATCAATAGGATACGATATTACTCAATAAATTAATGGTACATTTTGATTGTTTGTGGGTGGGGGCGGGTTTATAAGATTATTCATTTTTGACATGAATGGTTGGTTGACCCGCCCCTACAAGCCCTGAATTTGGAAATGATTTATTTCATTTTTTTCAGGATTGCAGATTTGTGCGATCGCCTTTTATTCTAAGCTACAGACTATTTCACAATAGTCGGCAATTTTTGTAAGAAATTCATGGTAAACTTAAGACTCAATCTAATGAGTTTTTGAACAGCCCCATGAATTTCCGCTTCCGACCGTGTAGTTCCATCAGTCGATCGCGATAAGCAGACCACTCAACATTTCGCCCAGCTTGTATATAAGCAGCACGGGCTTTTTCTAGCCACTTAATTGCACTATCGTACTGGGCTGATTTCATTTGATTTAGAATCGATTCAGCGCGCTCACAAGCATTGACGATTACCCAGTCTGGGCTATGGGGAATTGCCGCCATCATGACTCGATGAACCAGTTGAGACTCGTAGGATGTGTCAACAAGGGCGATCGCCTCTTCAATCAGTCCCTCATGCAGAAGAATATCAACCTTCGCTTCAGTATCAATATCATCTTCCTCACTTGTGAAGTTTGCCAATAAATCTGCTTTCAAAGTTGACCAACGATCTCCTGACAACTTCTGTATTAACAGATAATCTGTCAAGGAAGGTTCGATTTCAAAAATAATGATTTTCGCATTTAAAGCAATTTCGTTGTCTCCCAATTCATCGGCTATTTCACTCATACAAACTGCCAGTTTGTAGGTGGAATTGCCGGGTAAATTTAATCCAGCTTGACAAATCTTGAGAGCTTCTTCTGAGTATCCGTCTTCTTGTAAAATTTGAACTAGAGCAAAAGCTTCTTCGACTGATTTCATCTCGGTTGTGGCAGCTTTCACAGCTTCTTCTATTCTGCCCAAACGAGCTAACATTGTCAGATATTGTTGAGTACAGCCTTCTGCTTGGGCTAAGTATAAGTATTCTTTGTCGCGATTCTGCCGATCGAGAATTTGCAACCGAGTCATGCTTAACTCATAGGCATAATCTGGTGCATCATCAGCCCAAATTCCTTGTCCAGTAAGGTTTCCTTCCAGTATTTGCTGGAGTGGCGGGTAGTCCCAACCTTGGCGCAAAGCTTCCAAAGTCATGCTGAAATCACAATCCCATTCATCATTCCAACCTTCTAAAATCACCTGGAAATCTATTTCTTCTTCAGCAGTTAGCTCAGCCGTCAAAATGGCTGCTGTCCAAGCTTCATCCAAAGCATTAGTGATTTCATCACTTTCAAAACCATATTCTGCTGCGTCATCCCAATTATCAACGCATCCTGCGGTAATGGCTTCTAAAATTACTAAAGCGTTTTTGCCATCTCCATGTTCGCTGAATTCCTGGGCTTGCTGAATCAGTTCTAAAATTTCTTCTGTAATCGGATCTTCTTCATCATAACCATATTCATACTCGGAATAATCCTCAGCTTTTCGGAAAATTTCTCGTACTTGTCGCCGAAAGGGAGCAGGATCGATCGCACTTTGGCGATGTATTTTGCTGAGTTGGTTTGCCGGCCCAGAGAGAGCGTTTGAGTTGACGTATTCTGCGATCGTACTAATCAGCGACGGTTCCTTGTCAACTAAATGCTCGATTAACTCATAGATTTGGGCCTCGTTGATGCGACACAGCAAGTCTTGCACCGTCTCGCCATGTTCAATGCTTTCTGGTTCTCGCAGACACAAAAACAGCGTAGCGATAATGTGTTTGCACCATCCATCCCCATCGTAAGGACAAGTGCAGCATACTCCATATGTTAATCCCGCAGGATTGAAGGGCAGGCTAACACTGTAGGCTTGAGATTGAGAACCGTATACTGTTGCTTGTACCATATTGCCACGGAGGACGGCGTTAGTAACATTGCCACCTAAATAGTAATCTTCGGCTCGGTTGAGCGATCGCTCAGAACTGTTATTCTTGATGATCGTTTCACTAAGTTTCGGAATAGGCATCACACTAAGTCTCTGCAATTAAAGGATTAGACTCGATTTTACCCGGAAAATGTCGATTTGATCACTCGAACGATCGGACATAAAAATTGTTTAAAAATAAATATAGCTTTGCTCTCGGGATGTTCGCACTCCAAGAATGCTTTAATACAATACGCTATATCTAGATTTTATCTATTTTGGATCTGGTTTGAATTCAGCATTGTATGCTAAAATTAGTACAGGAATTTTTTCTAAGAAAATTATGCATTCAACTACCGAAAGCCTCATGGGAAAAGTTACAACAACCCTAGTGATTGAAAATCTGATAGATCGGGCTGATGCTGAACGAAGCATGATTCCAATTGAGGAAATCAGATCTGTCACTCTAGAAAATGTTTTGGTGGATACGGGCGCGACTACTTTGTGTTTGCCTAAAGATGTCATTGCTAGACTTGGTTTGAGAATTCTCAAGCAAGTGGTTGTGGAAACAGCTACGGGCATTAGTGAGGCGAGGATTTTTCGGGATGCTTCGATTTTTCTGTGCGGGCGCGAAGGGACGTTTGAGTGTTTGGAATTGCCAGAGGGGAAAACGCCACTTTTGGGCGTGATTCCGAGGTCAGCGCTGGGAATTGAAGTGGATTTGAAAAATCAAAGATTGAAGGTTTTGCCCGACGGGCCGACGGAAACTTATTTGACAATTCTTTAATGTTAATCTCAAGGTCGGGGAAGTAAAAATTATGCAGTCTACTGTGCAAACAGTAGCGGGCATTAAAACTGAACCCTCAACTGTCAATTGTTTAAGATTCTTTGATATTCTTGAGTTTGGATGCCAGCTATTCGATCGGCAGCGCTAAGATGGTTAAGCACTGTTTTGCACTACTCTCATGTCCCAACGCGCCAAAACCTCAAAAAGCCAGTCAAGTGCATCCCGCAACGGGCATAATGTGACGACTCCTAACTCTAATAACCAAAATACGATTCGGGTTCGCGGTGCGAGACAGCACAACCTGAAAAATATCGATCTGGAATTGCCACGCGATCGCCTGATCGTGTTTACGGGTGTCTCAGGTTCGGGCAAGTCTTCCCTAGCTTTTGATACGATTTTTGCCGAGGGACAGCGCCGCTACGTGGAGTCTCTCAGCGCCTACGCACGCCAGTTTTTAGGACAGTTGGATAAACCGGATGTGGACGCAATCGAAGGCTTGAGTCCGGCTATCTCGATCGACCAAAAGTCAACTTCTCACAACCCGCGATCGACTGTCGGCACTGTTACAGAAATTTACGATTATCTCAGATTGCTCTACGGCAGAGCTGGGGAACCGCACTGTCCGATTTGCGATCGATCCATTGCGCCGCAGACAATTGATGAAATGTCCGATCGCATCATGGCCCTTCCCGATGGCACTCGCTTTCACCTTCTGGCGCCAGTTGTACGCGGAAAAAAAGGCACTCACCGCAAATTATTGTCGAGTTTAGCTTCCGAAGGATTTAGTCGTGTCAAAGTTAACGGTGAGATTTTAGAACTTTCGGAAAATATCGAATTAGATAAAAATCATACGCACAATATCGAGATAGTTGTCGATCGGTTAATTAAAAAACCGGGTTTAGAAGAACGTTTAGTTGATTCTCTCTCGACTTGCTTGCGCCATTCTGAGGGAATTGCAGTAATTGAAGAATTACCAACTGATGAAAATTCCGAACCAAATCCGCCGATCGTCTTTTCCGAAAACTTTGCTTGTCCCGAACACGGCGCGGTGATGGAAGAACTTTCGCCCCGATTATTTTCGTTTAATTCGCCCTACGGCGCGTGTCCCAACTGCCACGGTTTGGGCAGTTTGCGCACGTTTGCGCCGGATTTGGTGATTCCCGATGACAAAGCGCCTCTTTATTGTGCGATCGCCCCTTGGTCAGACAAAGACAACTCTTATTATCTCTCTTTGCTGTGCAGTGTTGCTGATGCTTGCGGATTTGATATCGACACTCCTTGGTTCCGGTTGAGCCCCGAACATCAGCAGGTGATTTTGTACGGCAATGAGTCAAAAGGAACCGCCGAAAGTAAGAAGCGAGACTCTGGAATTACCGATTTGAGGAGAGATTTTAAGGGCGTCATTTCCATGTTGCAGCGCCAGTACGACGATACTGGTTCCGATTTGATCAAGCAGAAGTTGGAACAGTATCGAGTCGATCAATCCTGCCATGTTTGCCACGGCAAGCGGTTGAAACCAGAAGCACTCGCAGTGCGATTAGGAAACTACGGAATTGTCGATTTGACAAGTATTTCGATTCGCGAATGCCGGGAGAGAATGGATAATTTAGGATTGAGCGATCGGCAATTCCAAATATCCGACTTAGCCCTGAGAGAAATCAAAGCCAGACTGCAATTTCTCCTCGATGTCGGCTTAGATTATCTGACATTAGATCGCGCCGCCATGACACTTTCCGGCGGAGAAGCCCAGCGAATTCGCCTCGCCACTCAAATCGGTTCTGGTTTAACCGGAGTCCTCTACGTTTTGGACGAACCCAGCATCGGACTGCACCAAAGAGACAATTTTCGGCTGCTGCAAACCTTAACCAAATTGCGCGATTTAGGCAATACTTTGATTGTAGTAGAACACGATGAAGAAACCATGCGGGCGGCAGACCATATTATCGATATCGGGCCCGGCGCAGGCGTTCACGGAGGCAAAATTATCTCGCAAGGAAGTTTAGAAAACTTGCTAGCAGCCGAAGAATCTTTGACCGGGGCTTATCTGTCAGGAAAGCGAGTCATTGAAACTCCGAATGAAAGAAGAAAAGGCAACGGTAAAGCTCTCTCAATCAAAAATGCGACCCGCAACAACTTAAAAAATATCGATGTGGAAATTCCCCTGGGAAAACTCGTCTGCGTGACAGGCGTTTCCGGGTCAGGAAAATCTACTTTAATCAATGAATTGCTGTACCCATCGCTGCAACACTACCTCACCAAAAAAGTTCCTTTGCCGCCCGATATGGAAGCCCTAAAAACGAAGGGAGAACGCTCTCTTCAAGATGTAGTTGACAAAGTAATTGTCATCGATCAATCTCCCATCGGCCGCACTCCGCGTTCCAATCCTGCTACGTACACGGGAGTCTTTGATGTGATTCGAGATTTGTTTTGCGAAACCGTTGAAGCCAAAGCCAGAGGTTATAAAGCCGGACAGTTTTCTTTCAACGTGAAAGGGGGAAGGTGCGAAGCTTGCGGCGGTCAAGGTGTAAACGTAATTTCGATGAATTTTCTGCCGGATGTTTACGTCCAGTGCGAGGTTTGTAAAGGTGCACGATACAACCGGGAAACGCTGCAAGTTAAGTACAAAGGCAAGTCAATTTCTGATGTTTTGAACATGACTGTTGAGGAAGCTTTGGAAATGTTCAAAAATATTCCCAGGGCGGCCATGAGACTGCAAACTTTGCTTGATGTTGGTTTGGGTTACATTCAGTTGGGACAGCCTGCACCGACGCTTTCTGGGGGCGAAGCGCAGCGGGTTAAATTGGCAACAGAATTGTCGCGCCGTGCTACTGGGAAGACGCTTTATTTGATTGATGAACCGACGACTGGTTTGTCATTTTATGACGTTCACCATTTGTTAAATGTGCTGCAAAGATTGGTGGACAAGGGAAATTCTATTTTGGTAATTGAACACAATTTGGATGTGATTCGGTGCTGCGATTGGGCGATCGATTTGGGGCCAGAAGGAGGAGATAAGGGAGGTGAAATTATTGTGGCGGGAACGCCGGAAGATGTGGCAGCAAATTCTCGTTCTTATACTGGGAAGTATTTGAAAGCTGTTTTAGAGCAGCATCCTTTGGGGGAGGCTGTAGCCTTAACAGTTGACAGTTGACAGTTGACAGTTGACAGTGAAGTTTTTAGGCAGGGGATTTAAGCCCCTGCCTAAAAATAATCCACCTAAAGGTGGGGGCTTAAATCCCCTGTGCTTTCGGTAATATTCTGGTATAATATGTACTAATAGTGTCGGATGTAAATCCTTGGGTAAAATCTAAAAATGGCAAAGGATCTCTTCCACAACACAGTCAAAATCGCCCTACAAAAAGATGGCTGGAAGATTACCCACGATCCCTACCAGTTACGCTATGGTGTTGCTGATGTCTACATCGATCTTGCCGCCGAAGAAGCGATCGCAGCTGAAAAAGAAGGACGTAAAATAGCTGTAGAAGTCAAAAGTTTCGCAGGTGGTTCTACCATTTCTGAATTCCACACCGCCCTAGGTCAATTCCTCAACTATCGCATTGCGATTGAAGTCTCTAGCGAACCAGAGCGTATCCTGTACCTGGCAGTGCCCACCGATACCTACCAAATGTTTCTCAGATTTGAACCCGCAAAAACTGTCATTGAACGTTATGAAATCCGACTAATTATTTACAATCCAACTCGTGAGGCGATCGACCAATGGATAGACTAAACGAATACCGCAAAATTGTTTGTGACTTTCTCGAAGACTTTTCTAAAAATGACGCAAATGCTCAGTTAATCTTTGATATCGCCCGCGATCGATACCTCGTCATGCACAACGAATGGCGCGACGAATATCGCATCTATGGGTGTGCCATGCAGCTCGATATCATCGAAAATCAAATCTGGATTCAACACAACAGTACCGAGGTTTATATCGATCGAGAACTGATTCAATGTGGCGTGTCTCCTCAAGACATCATTCTTGGGTTTCGCTCCCCCAGCATCCGAAAACTCCTTGTTGTTAATTATTCCTAAGTAAACAGAGAGCAACCCCATTAACCCCAATTAAACTATGCCACGCTGGTTCAATACCGCAGGCCCGTGCCAAGCAGACATTCATTACGTCCTACCTCCAACGTTACGCTTACCTGGCTTAGAACGGTTAATCGCTCAACGCAACTATTTCGTGATTCATGCACCCCGACAAGTGGGTAAAACCACGGCGATGCTAGCTTTAGCCAAACAACTCACCGATAGCGGAAAATACACCGCTGTGATGCTATCAGTGGAAGTCGGTGCACCCT
This sequence comes from Oscillatoriales cyanobacterium PMM_0080, assembly GCA_949127775.1. Classification (GTDB taxonomy): domain Bacteria; phylum Cyanobacteriota; class Cyanobacteriia; order Cyanobacteriales; family Microcoleaceae; genus Microcoleus. The sequence goes on along the minus strand of CASBQF010000392.1, from coordinate 136 downwards.
TCAGTCAAGATATCGCAGGTGCAGAAGAGGCGATTCTGGCTGCTTGGCGACGGGCGATTTCCATCCGACTTCCCCAGGAATTACAACCTCCAGCTTGGCCTTCCTTGGAATCGGGACAGCGAATCGGCGATGCACT
>CASBQF010000391.1 GCA_949127775.1 Oscillatoriales cyanobacterium PMM_0080 | reverse complement strand
TTTGGAGAATCAATCTTCGCGGTTAAAAAGTCGATCGACCGCAATCTCATTTTAGTCCAAAAGGCGATCGCACCGATCGCCCCTGCAAAAATCCCACAGCCCTCAATTGCTGCATCGAAGTCGATCGACAATAATACCCCAAAATTAGAAACCTATCTTAACAGCAAGCCCGATCGATCTCCCATGCCTCTGTCCTTTGTAACATTGCTCGATCGCGCCGCCGTCAACCTCGAAGAATTTAGCCTACCCCCATCGGCAAAAACCACAGTCGAACCCACAGTCCTCCCCAGAGTAAAAAATGATACATCCGGCACAGGAATTAATTTAGATGTTTCCGCCCGCGATATCCTCGAAAAGTACGCGAAAAACATCGAACAAATGATTTGGTCGTCCGTAGACCAACTTCTGGGAAAAGAAACCGCAGCCAGCGATCACACTGAGAAATCCGTTGCAATTCAGTATTATTTGAAACAGCAACAGTCAAAAGAAGACACGGAAAATAGCCCAGAGGTCGATCGACCGTGGTTGAATTGGCAAGACTTATTCGGGGAAGCAGCACCGCAGAAATTAATCGAGGCAAGTTCCGAAGCAGAAGAATCACAAGTCATCCCAAAAGTCAAGCCCCCAATTGCAGAATTGGGAGAATTAGCAGAAGGTCGATCGACCGCAGTCTCAATATCCCCTTATCCCCAAGCAATTCACCAGATGCTCGGGCAGCTAAAACAGAGCTTACTCACAAAAAGTGACAAAAGTCAACCCCAACCAGCATCAAATTTAGCAATTACTCAAAAAAATAGCTCTGCACTCACAGCAGAACCAACACCAGGGCGCGCACAGGAAACCCAAGTGCCAAAACACACCAACCCAAACATCAGACAAAATAGTCAATCCCCAACAGCAATCACCGCCGTACAACCAAAAAGTCAGACTATAGACGCGCCAGCCGAGAGCGAATACTTAGAAACAGAAGCCGAATCAATGGGATACATTAAGCACCCGCTAGAACAAATCCTCGAATGGCTTGATGTAGTAATGCTACGACTAGAAAAAATCGTAGAGCAACTCTGGAATTGGGCAAAAATCAACTTGCCAAAAATCCTCAAAACCAAAGAGAAAATTGACTAATCTTTAGCTTATCAAGAAATTGGGTTTAAAACCCCGTCCTTCTAGGACGGCTTTAATCTTTACAATTCATTCGCAAATCACCGAAGATTTCCAGTGGCCGTGGTATACTCCAATAGTCAAGGTCAAACTCCTTTGCCCAAAGTGAAACAGGACATGAGACACACTTTCAGGCATAAACTGGGGGACAAAGAGTGGCGAAAACTCTTTAAACAGCTAGAGGCTAAAAACTAAACCTCAAACCAGTAAAACAAACTATTTCAGTATTGTTAAGTAGGGTAGGGCATACCCGAACTCTAGGTCACTATCCTAGTACGCTTTTGGAGATAGACCCTCTGGGGGGCTGCGAATCAGGCTCGTTAATTGGTGGAATTACCACGGTTAAAAGGTTTGAGTATTGCCGAAAGGACGCAACACTTAATGGTCAGTCGCTGAATTAAGAATCCCCTCGGCTTTAGCCAGGGGAGTGTCAAGATAAAAAAGCTGCACCAGCAGCAAATCAGCTCAGTTCAGTATTATGCCATTTTTGGAGACTCCCTAGCGTGCTAACCCTCAAAATCGTCGTTAATGTAGTTGTTTTATTTTTTGTTTCCCTGTTCGTATTTGGGTTCTTGTCCAATGACCCAGCCCGGAACCCCAACCGCAGAGACATGGAATAAACGCGAAATATCGCCCGCTGGTTCGGGGGCGGATCACCGCATCCCCCGAACCAGCCCACAAGCCAGCAAAAATTACTCAAACAAAACTTGACCTCGCACCGCCAGCGAGGTTATCTTGTGTCGGAAGCAAGTTTTGAAAGCAGCCAGATTTGGGCGCACCAAAGCCACTGCAAATTTTAGATTTGAGATGAATGTTTAAACAGTTGCCTAGGAGATGTAAATTTAAGACTTACGCAAAAGAGCAGTTTTTACACTACTACTTATGGTCGTAAGGTGCGCAGTGCGCACCCTACCAATAGTGTCTGTGCGTAATTCCTGAAATTATTAATAATTTGCACCCTATAAAATCTCAAATCTCAAATCTCAAATCTCAAATCGAATGACCCACACTTTGTAATTATGCCCTATCCGGTACCGCCGCCAGAACCCTCTGCCATCATCTACATCGCCAAGCCTCAGAAAGTCGCCCTGACTGTGGCGGCAGGCGATGGAGACACCCTCGGCAACCCCGCAGAAATACCGGAAGCAAGTCCAGAAATCCTTCAATCACCTCAGCCAACAGCCCAAACAGAAGGAGCCGCACTCCTCGGCACCACCCCAGCCACTAGCAGCCAGCCTCTAGAAATTGTAGACCCCCTAACCGCAGTAGAAAGCGGCGACGCAGTAGTGAGATTTGGGCGACAGATTCCGGTGGGAAAACCGGAAACGGCTCAAGCACAGAAAGATAGCTCGTTTACAGCTTACAAATTGGGTTCCATCGAAAATGCCATTGCGGCTCGAAATCGGCAAAGAATCGCAACAGCCCAGAGAAAAGCAGACAAAAATGCGATCGAACAACCAGACAATTGGTATCAGGCAAAAGGTCAGCAGTTAAAAGATAACTCTCCCGAACCTGCTGAAATAATCATTCCAGAACCGACACCCGAACAAACTCCGACCGAACAACAACAGTTCGAGATTCCAGCACCGGGAACCGCCCCCACACCCGGAACTCCCCCAGCCACGCCACCAAAGCCGAAACCACCCACGCCACCGGGAGTTCGCACCGCGCCTTCCCAGCGCACAGTGCCATTTCCAGTGACTCCTGGCGATACCATCGAAATTAAGGCCGACAGCCAAGAATTTGATGAGAAGCAGCAAATTGTCACGGCGGTTGGTAGAGTCGTCGTGCGGTTCCGGCAAACTGTGATTGATGCCGATCGGGCGATCGTCAACTTAGTCACCCGCCAAGTGGTAGCATCCGGCAATGTCGCCTATACCCGCGGCCAACAAGTAGTCCGCGGCCAGCAGATGGACTTCAATCTCGGGCTAAATAGCGGCTCCGTCGAACAAGCAAGCGGCGAAATATTCCTACCCGCAGCAGGTAGCGAATTAACCCCCACATTGCCGACAGATATTAGTGCTGGGACGATTCTCGAACAGCCTTTGAGCGATCGAATTACCAGCCAGCAGCCCGTGCGCGGAGTCAAATCCCCTGGAGCGGCTAATATTACCATCGGAGGTGGCGGACAATTAGCAGCCCCTCAAATTACCGGCGCAGTCAACCGCGTCCGCTTTGAAGCAGAACGCCTCGAACTCCTGCCAGACGGCGTGAGAGTAGCAACCAACATTCGGATTACCAACGACCCATTTTCCCCGCCAGAACTCGAATACAGGGCCAAAACAGCGACGATTAGAAGGATCTCGCCCACGGCCGAGGAATTAGTCACAACTAAACCCCGGTTAGTGTTCGACAACCGCGTCAAAATACCCGTATATCCCCGCAGGCAAGTCTTTGACAGCCGACAGCAGAGCGGCCCGTGTTTGACCTTTGGCTACGACGGAGGCGATAGAGGCGGTTTGTTTGCCGAATGCGCTTTTGAGGTGTTGCAAAATGGGCCCGTGCGGCTGAGCCTCACGCCACAAGTTTACCTCCAGCGAATCGTCGAAAAGAATGGCGGCAATCCCTTTTCCCCCGACAGCTACGGGCTCAAAGCCAAGTTGGGAGCGACTCTGGGCCCCAGTACCAGGCTCGACGGCTCCGCACTATTTCTCAGTTTCGAGAATTTCCCAAATTTGCCAGAAAACAGCTTTCGGGGCAATTTGCGCCTGCGCCAGTCGATCGGCAATCACAACTTAGCAGCAGAATATAGTTATCGCGATCGACTGTTTAACGGTTCTCTGGGCTTTCAAACCGTGCAGAGTAGCCTCGGTGCAGTCCTGACTTCCCCCGTCATCCCACTCGGAGGAACTGGCATCAATCTCAGCTACCAAGCCGGGTATCAATTTATCAATGCTGACACCGATCGACCAGATTTGCTCGAACCAGTCCGGCAAAACAACCGCATCGATTTAGGCCGCGCCCAAGCCAGCGTCGCCTTGAGCCGCGGCTTCAACCTCTGGCAAGGTCAACCGCTGCCCCGCACTCCCACCCAGGGTTTGAAGTACACGCGCAACCCAGTGGTTCCCTTCTTGCAACTAGCCTTGGGAGTCCGAGGAGTTGGCTCTTATTACAGCAGTGGCGATCGACAAAACTCGATCGCCAGCAGCATCGGGATTCAAGGACAATTCGGCCATTTCTCCCGCCCTTTCCTCGATTACACTGGATTTAACGTGACTTATACTCAGGTAGCGCGGGACGGCGTATCGCCTTATTTGTTCGATCGCTTAGTAGATTTGAAAGTCCTATCTTTTGGGCTTGTCCAACAAGTTTACGGGGGGTTTCGAGTCGGATTTCAAAGTGCTATTAATTTAGACAGCAGGGAAACAATCAGTACAAACTATACTTTAGAATATAGCCGCCGCAGCTACGCAATTATTCTGCGTTTCAATCCTGAGCGTCAAGTCGGTAGCCTAAATTTTAGAATTAGCGACTTCAACTGGAACGGCACTCCCCAACCTTTTTCCGGCGACGTGAAAACTGTAGAAGGAGGTGTGCGTTTATCCGATTAATTCAATTGTTATTGGTTCTTAGTTATTAGTTATTAGTTATTGGTTATTGGAGCCAACAACTAACCAATAACAACTAACCAATAACAACTAACCAATAACAACTAACCAATAACAACTAACCAATAACAAATGACAGAAGTGACAGCAATATCTGCACAAGCAGCGGCTCTGCTGGTTCACTACGGTTTTGACCTAGGTGGCAAAAAAGCAGAAAAATTGGCGGGTGAATGGCTGACAAAGTATCCCGGCTATTGGCTGCGTTTAGCAGTAGTTGAAGCGCTTTATCAAGGGCGATACAAGGCTGTTTCTGTCGGACAGCTATTGAGTATGTGGCACCGAATGGGTCAACCTCTATATCATTTCAATCGCGAATTTGAACGCTTAGTCTGCAACAATTTCCCTCAAGATTTAACCTCTGAAAGAGATCCTAAACTACCGCAAAACGATCTACTTTTATCGAACCCAGAATCGGAAGTCAGTGTCGCAGAGTTAGATTTGGTTGAGCCGTCAGAACCAAAGATCGATCGCGCGCCTGAAGCTGAAGTCCCGAAGACAGAGGCCCAGGAAACAGAAAAACTGCCCGCAGCCGACGATCGCACCAAAGAAAATACAGAAGTTGTAGTATACGAAGATGTGGTGATTAACGCCCTAGCCGATCGCTCCGAGGTCGATCGCTTATTAGTGAACAAACCTCTGTCAAAATCATTCCCTGTTGCCAAACACACGGACTTTCATACCAAGTTAAAAGCCATTGCCAAAGAAGGTCGAAGAAAGAAAGGAGAAAGCAGAAAACAAAAATAATATCAATTCCGGTTGAACTCATACATGACTGCTGACCCTTCCTTCGAGGCTTCGGCTGCGTTTATCCGATGGCGAAGTCGAAGGGCGACGCTGCTGACTGTTTAGAAATTTGAATCTTGGGAATTAAATAGTTGTTTTTTATAAAAAAAGTTCGGCAAGCGGAAAACTCATCGGCTTTAGCCATTATATGTAAGCGGCACGGGCGGTTTTAACCGCCGTGAATCTTTCTTGATTCTTAATATTTAAAAGGCGACTGCTATATTAAGATATGAACAAGGAGGTGAGTGAGATTGCTAACAAACTATATTTACAAATTGCGGCCCAATCAAACGCAAGTATTAAAAATGTCGGCTTGGATAAATATGCTTAGAAGTCATTACAACTGGTGTCTAAGTGACAGAATCACTCAATATAATCAGCAATTCATCCAAGGCAATTACTCCGATCTCCGAACCAGAGGCGAGGCTTGCCCATTGACCAGTTTTGTGAGCAAGAGTGGTGCAACAGGCAATCCCTGGAAAGACTCGAAGTTTGACAAAGAAGGTAAAGTTAAAAATCCTCGTAGAAGCGCTGGTGACATTCAAATCACAGCATTGCCAGAATTGAAGATTGCTAGACCTTGGTATGGCGGGATAGATTCAACTGTTTTACAACAGAATATTAAACAGACACCGCTTACAAAAACTTCTTTGAAGGTAGAGGCTTTCCCAAATTTAAAAATCGCAGTAATTTTACATCTTTCACTTGCGTGATGGGCATAAAATTGCAAGGCAATAAAATCTACCTTCCTAAGCTGGGTTGGATGCGATTTTACAATTCTCGCCCCATCCCAGACGGGTTCACCATCAAGGCTTGCACGGTTAGGGAACGCCAAAATGGTTGGTATATTTCCATCAGAATAGAAGATAAATCTATACCTGAATATAGCACTAAACTAAGAAGTGATAATCCCAAAGTAATAGGGTGCGATTTAGGAATCACCAAGCTGGTTCATCTTTCTGATGGACATCAAATCGAAAATCCCAAGTTTGCAACCACTAAAAAGGCTAAGCGGACTCTGAAAATTAGACAGAGACGAATTAGCCGTAAGGTTAAAGGTAGCAAAAACCGCAAAAAAGCGGCTATCAGAGTTGGGCGGTTTCATCAAAAAATTGGTAATAAACGCCAAGCGCATCAATGGAAAACTGCCAATAAGATTGTGTCTCGGAACGTCGATGTGATTGCCCTGGAAAATTTAAACATCTCCGGCATGATGCGCCGATGTAAAGTGAAAACTAATGAAAAAACTGGGAGGTTTCTTAAGAATGGGCAATCTAGAAAAAAGGGTTTGAATCGTTCTATCTCTGATGCAGGTTGGGGTGAATTGATTTTGAAGATTGAGTATCTTGCTGTGAAGCAAGGAAAAATTACAATGAAAATCAATCCTAAACACTCTAGCCAAGAATGCAGAAATTGCGGTCATATCGACAAATCGAATAGAGATGGAGAAAAGTTCATCTGTGTCGAATGTGGCTATCACGAACACGCCGATATTGGCGCTGCAAAAACTATTAGAGATAGAGCTTTAAAAATAGTACGTGGGGACTCCGCGAAACTTGGTGCTAGTCATCTAAACGCCCAAAAGACATCACCGCGCTCAAAGAGCAAACGCGGTGAGTTTGGGAACCTGAGTAATCAGGATATTAAGGTTGCAAAATCTTAAGAATCTCAGTCGCTTTAGCGCTGAGAGTGTCAATCTGGAATTTTGGCAATTACTCCCATCCGAATTTCCGAACAAAAAGATGCTTGTTCCGTACCGTTAGCTTGCTTGACAACGCTAGTCCGAAGTCGCAGGTTGGGAATCAGATACCACAGCCTTTCTTCAGCATGAATGGTGTCTGATTCTGTAATCAATGTCAGCACATCGTCGCCACCCATGACGTAGCGGGTATTTCCCTTATCTTGCAACACTTGTCCAACGCTTGGATTGTCAGGATTCGGGACGATCGCTAATATTGTAGAACCAATTTGTTTAGCTTCGGTGCGATCGGGAATACCATCCCAACTAATCCGAACACTGGTTAGCTTAGTAGAGGCTGGGTTAATCGAATGCTGTTGGCAAAGTTTAACGACTGCTGCATCGCTAGCTGTCAGTATTTCTATTTTTAGGTCAGATTTACCTGCCTGCAATTCCCCAGAATTGAGATTGTGTACAGTACGCTGAGAAAACCATTTACCTGCACTTAACTCAAAAAACTCAATAACATCCATGAAATTTGTCTCTAAACTTAAATACTTCTTTATTTTCTTTTCGCGACTTGCGCCCTATGGAGTCAAAAACCCGGTTTTTGACGGATCACCTAGCAGTCAAACCAATGATTTTAGCTATAAACCTGGTTTAAGAGAGCAAGTCCTACTCTATATTTTAAAGGAATGGGGCGCGGAAAGCAAAACTTTCCGAGAGCTTTGGGCAGGCGCAGATTGCAGATGCGGTTAAGGTACGAAGCCCAACCGGGGCGAGACATTTACCTCGCTGACACAGCCCAAGTGACCAGAAAATTACAGCATCCAGCATCATGTTTCGTTAAAAAAGTCTTGTTTCGACATCAGATAGCATTGCCACACATCAAGATTTTTAGTTTTAACGAGCTATGTTAAGAAAAACAAAGATATGTGTCAGCTTTTAGCGATCGAACGCTAAATGTAGCGCTGCGCCGATTGAATGAGATTGGTCGCGATTTATTAATTCAATCGGACTCATAAAAAAATGCTCAAAGCAGAGTCGGACTAAAAAACCAGCAATTCATCGAACCATCAGCAAACAAGCGGCAGCATAAGACGTAGCAAACAGCATTCAAATATGTCATGCTAAGGAATGAGCGAAATGAGGGAAAAAAATTTCTCGATCGACTTGGAAAGCAGGGTGCAGCGATCGATCGTATACATTTTAAAAAAAGACATCCACAAATTTATGAGTGACTTTACACAAGGGCTGGATAAAATGCAGCCCGCAGAACAAACACACTGTTTGGGAATCCTGCCAAATCAGCTAGCAGCGACTTCCGACTCAGACAAACTATACAGCTTACTAACAGATTATAATTTTATTGAAGCCAAGCTGTCAGCATCAGGAGTACAGGCGCTAATAGAAGATTACGATTTAGCAACAAGTCCCGATATTATCACCTCAGCTCAAAAAGCCGACAAACTAAAATTAATCCAAGAAGCAATTCGGCTTTCTGCCCACATTTTAGCCAAAGACCAAACCCAACTAGCCACGCAATTAATTGCGCGGTTGATGCCCTTTGAAATTCCCGAAATTCAAGAACTACTAGCACAAGCAAAACAGCAAAAACAACCCTGGCTGCGGCCTCTAACACCAAGCTTTACCCCTCCTGGTGGGAGATTGTTGCGCACCCTCACCGGACATACAGATTGGGTACAAGCTGTCGCGATCGCCCCCGACGGCAAGCGAGCAGTTTCTGCATCGTCCGACCACACTCTCAAAGTTTGGCACTTAGAAACAGGAGAAGAAATTTCCACCCTCAAAGGTCATCTTACCTACGTCAATGCTGTAGCTATCACTCCCGACGGCACAAAAATAATTTCCGGTTCTTGGGACAATACGATTAAAATTTGGAATTTAGAAACTGGAACCGAAATATTGACATTTGCCGGCGATACTTTTGCGGTAGAAGCAGTAGCAGTAACTCCCGACGGCAAGCGAGTAATTTCTGGTTCCTGGGACGGCAGCATAAAAGTTTGGAATTTGTCAACAGGGGCAGTAATTTTCAACCTCAAAGGTCACAGTAGTTTTGTGCAGTCCGTAGCAGTAACTCCTGATAGCAAACGGTTGATTTCCGGTTCTGGAGACAACAGCATCAAAGTCTGGAATCTAGAAACTGGAAAAGAACTTTTTACTCTGACAGGTCATGAAGATTGGGTAAAATCTGTAGCAGTTACTCCTGACGGCGAACAAATAATTTCCGGTAGTTATGACGGAACTGTCCAAGTCTGGAGTTTACTAGAAAAAAAGCAACTTTTTAGATTAGGAAAACACAGTAGTTTCGTTCAAGCTGTGGCCATCAGTCCCGACGGAAAACGGGTAATTTCGGCTTCCGGCGACAAAACCCTAAAAGTTTGGAATCTGGAAACAAAACAAGAACTTTTCACTTTCACCAATCACATCGCGCCAGTAAATGCTGTAGCTGTCACCCCCGATGGCAAGAGGATAGTTTCTGGTTCCTCTGACAAAACTCTGAAAGTTTGGCACTTAGAAATAGGTCAAGAAAATTTATCATTTGCAGGTCACGATGACTGGGTAAATGCTGTAGCAGTGACGGCGGACGGCACGAAAGTGATTTCCGGTTCTGGAGACAACAGTATTAAAGTCTGGAATCTCAAAAATGGACAGGAACTCTTGACTATTCCGGGACATCAAGATTGGGTAAAAGCGATCGCAATTACAGCAGATAGTAAGCGAATAATTTCGGGTTCCGGCGACAAGACTGTGAAAGTTTGGAATCTAGAAACCGGAAAAGAAATCTTGGTTCTTCCTTACTTGGTATGCCAAACTAACAATTAAAATGCCAAGTAAGCAAACATCTATTTTTGTAGTTTTCAAAATTTCTAAAGCCATATGCAGAACGTTTTATCAACTTAAG
>CASBQF010000390.1 GCA_949127775.1 Oscillatoriales cyanobacterium PMM_0080 | reverse complement strand
TCTGGCCGAGCAAAAATATTGAATCCGGCGCTCTGTTAAATCAAAATTTAATCTGGGGAGAACAAGCTAAACGGAATTTATTCGGTCAGCGCGGCGTTCAAGGACTGGCAAATGTCGATATTACCCCGGAATTTGCAGTGAAATTGGGCGCAGCTTATGGCTCGACTTTGAAATCTGGGACTTCGGTATCGGTTTCTCGCGATCAGCGTAGCATTTCGCGGATGGTTTCGAGGTCTTTGATTGCGGGTTTGATGTCGGTGGGAATTAATGTAGTCAATTTGGAATCGACGGCAATTCCGATCGCACGCACGGTTTCGTCTACCATATCAATTGCTGGCGGCATTCACGTTCGCATTTCGCCCGATCGCTCCGACCACATTTTAATTGAATTCTTCGATATCAAAGGCATCAATATTACTAAAGCTGCGGAGAAAAAAATCGAGGGCGCTTATTTTAAGGAAGATTTGCGCAGGGCTTTAATTCCCGAAATTGGAGAGATGTCCTACTTTAACCAAGCTCTCGACATTTATAACCGGATGTTTGAGCGGCAGATGAATGTTGAAGCAATCCGCTACAGCAATTCTAAGGTGGTAATCGATTACGTCTATGCAGTTTCGGGAGCCATTCTGCCGCAAGTGCTCGCCAAATTTGGCTGCGATGCGGTGGTGCTCAATGCTAGTCTCAAGCAGACTTCTCTGAGCAACGGGGAAAGGGAATATTTGCTCGACCAACTCGGACGCGTGGTGAAAGCACTCAGCGCTAATTTTGGGGTACAGGTGTCAGCCAATGGCGAACAGCTCATTTTGGTAGACGAATCGGGAATCGCGATTCGTGGGGAAATGCTGACGGCGCTGATGGTAAATTTGATGCTGACCTCTCATCCCAGAGCTACAGTGGTAGTGCCGGTGAATGCGTCTTCTGCGGTGGAGGCGATCGCCCGTCGCTATCAAAGCAAGGTAATCCGTACTAAGGCAAACCCAACTGCTTTGATGGAAGCAGCTCACAGAAACCCAAATGTAGTTTTGGGCGGTAGTGGCAATATGGGTTTTATTTTCCCGCAGTTGCATCCCGGGTTTGACGGAATGTTCTGCATTGCTAAAGTGATAGAAATGATGACGATTCAGGAGCGATCGCTCGGACAGATCAAGGCCGAACTTCCCCGCGTCACCCACCGCAGTTACAGTGTCCGCTGTCCTTGGACGGTCAAAGGTTCGCTAATGCGACATTTAGTAGAAACTCATTCGCCCGATCGTTTAGAATTAATAGATGGAGTGAAGATTTTTAACTACAGCGACGACAATTGGCTATTAGTTTTGCCCGATGCTAGCGAACCGACCGTTCATATCTTCGCCAACAGCGAGGATCGAGATTGGGTATCGGAAACTTTGAAGGAGTACCGCGCCCTAGTTCACGATTTTGTCACTCAAACCGAGGCGGCTGTTCGCCAAGATAAATTTGGTAATGGTTAATTGGTTAGTTGTTGGTTGTTATTGGTTATTAGAATCAACAACTAACAACCAAAACCTAATAAAGATCAACCAATTCCCAATGCCCGATGCCCAATTCCCAATGCCCAATTCCCAATTCCCAATTCCCATTTAAGTTATGAATAGCTGCATTTTGATGGCGGAAATAATTCAACAACCGCAACTTCGTTACACTTCTGAGAATCAAGTTCCAATCGCTGAGATGCTGGTGCAGTTTCCAGGCCCAAAACCTGAAGATCCGCCAGAACATTTGAAGGTGATCGGATGGGGCAATTTGGCTCAAGAAATCCATGAGAAATATCACGAGGGCGATCGAGTGATTATTGAAGGCCGTCTCGGTATGAATACGATCGACAGAGATGGCATTAAAGAAAAACGCGCTGAACTAACCGCTCAAAGGATTTACACTGTTAGCGCCGATGCAATGACGGCGGCTCCGGCAACTAGAACCGCTCCAGAACCAGCTCAAATTCGCGACACAGCCCCCGCTAATGTACCGAGCAACGTGGTTCCCATGAGTTCGCGAGGCCGCAGCTCTAACACCGCTCCAGGCAATACTAATCGCACGTCTACTTCGGATTGGAACTCGCATCAGTCTTCAAATTCTGAGTCCGGTTCGTCGAATTCATCTAACGAAGCTGACAATCCCGATTACGACCCGATTCCGTTTTAAAAAGTAGAGTGCGTCACTTTACGAGCGATCGCAAAACTTCGTCGTTCGATCGAAAGTGACGCACCTTAATTTAAGGGCGATCGCACTTCAGGAAAAAAGGGCGATCCTCTTCGTTGGCGCAGCCCCCGTAGGGGCGGGCTGCGCTAACGAATTCGGCTGAACTACGAGCTAAATTGCAAATTTTACAGCTCAATCGTTACAATTTTTTTCTTGCTTTTTTCGTCGCGCAGCACGAGTGTATTGTAGGGTGATGTATCCGTCCCCAGCGGAATTGGCAGCTTAAAGCTGCCGCTCTTATGCTTAAGTTCGCCTAAATCAAGGCTTTTCGTTATATTGCCATCTGTTGCCAGATAAGCGGTAAGTTCGCCTTTATAATCTTCAATCAAAAAGTCTCTGAAGAAAACGACTTCCCCAGCCTCGACATCGATAGCAAGGATGACCGTACCGCTAAACGTTGCGCCTTTTTGTTCTTCATCAACCGTCGCCATTTTAATCTCCGAAGGGTCTTGACCAGACATATCTGCCATAAATTTTTTCTCCTGAGCGAAGCGCAATAATTAATAGAAATCATACCTGATGCTAGGTGGCGATCGCAAAACTCTTAGGACGTATTTTTGCATCGGCATTGCTTCTCTCTGAGGTTATAGAAGCTTGCGCTCGCGCATTACACCACCAATTCTTTCAATTCTTGAGTCAGTAAGTACAGACGGTTAAAATTATCTCTATATAGCAATCCTAAATGATTTGTATATATGTAGGGGTAGTGGATGGTGCGTGCCTACCCCCAGCGTAAAGAGGGCAACCACTCTTTGTTGCCCCTACAAGAATTACACAACTGATTTATACCATTTTTCTAAAGATCAGATAGAGATGGAGGACGACAAGACATGGTAATTTATCCACTTTCCCTGTTTGGCAAGTCTGTCATAACTTTAAAAAAATGGTATTAGGACTGCTATAGTACCCTCAAGTCTCGCAAACACCGCCGTGTTAATTCGATTCGATATTTCTGTTTATAAAATCAAAACCCGCCGCAGGTTCACAAGAATTGATGAGAAAACTCTTGATGCTTTGTGCAAAGCACTAAACTGTTCAGCACTTAAATTGAATGTTGAAAAACAATCAAACTCTTGTGATGTGTCCCGCCCGCTCTAAATATACAATTTAAATGCGCGACAGCTTAGCTTGTTTTATAACTCCACGAATCATCGAAATATAATCTTTCTTACTACATTTAAGTATCAAGAATTTGGCAATTACTAAAAAGAAGATTCTGAAACGGTTTCGCCAAAAATTTCAAATTGTTTAATTTCGCGAGACTCTTGTTTCACTCCTCCAGACATAGCTGCTAGTTGCAAATTCATAAAAGCATTTAAATCTTCTAAGTCATACTTGGTCGTTGTTAACATCCGTCGCAGTTGATTTTCGGCTTCAATAGTTAAGTAACCTGCGGTCAGAGCTTGTTGGGCGAGGTCGCGAATTAGTACCATAACATTTTTGGGTTTTATTGCTTGAATAACCTCAGTGTCAACGGTTTTAACTGACATGGCGGTGACGGCTATTGCTGTTTTGTGTGATATTTTTATGAGCCGATGGTGACAGCGGGACTCGCCCTGGTGTGACTACGTATTTGTACGGGTGTGACTGGGATCACGCGGGGGAGTGGAAGAGGGGGAGAGGGGGAG
>CASBQF010000389.1 GCA_949127775.1 Oscillatoriales cyanobacterium PMM_0080 | reverse complement strand
GGCAAACTCGATCGCAATTAGAATCACAGCTCAACTCTCAACTCTCAGAATTGCAAAATCAAATCGAGACAGCAAATCAAAATCAGACTCAACTGCAATCTCAAATATCCGACTTAGAAAATCAGTTAGAAAATGCGTCTCAAACTCGATCGCAATTAGAATCACAGCTCAACTCTCAACTCTCCGAAATTCAAACTCAAATCGAGACAGCCAACCAAAATCAGACTCAACTGCAATCTCAAGTATCCGAGTTAGAAAATCAGTTAGAGACAGTGTATCAAGAGCGCTCCGAGTTAACATCACAACTTGTCGAAATGCGCAATTCAGAATCACTAAAGGAAGAATCCAGCTCAGAAACAGCCGTTTTGAAAAATCAAGAATTTGTGGTTTCTCAACAAGGTAAAGGCAATTATACTACTATTAGCGAAGCGGTGAGAAATGCTGCTCCAGGTACGCGGATTCATGTACATCCCGGTTTGTATCAGGAAAGTGTAATTATCGACAAATCCGTGGAAATTATCGGTAGCACAGAAGGGGGAACTATCACTCTAGAAAGCACAGATTCAAACTGCATTTTAATGCAAGCAGATAGTGCTTTAATTCGAGGTTTGAGCATGAATGCCACGGGAAAACATTATGCTGTAGATATTCGCAAAGGCGAATTGATCGTAGAAGATAGTGATATTACTTCTGCGGACTATTCTGTGGTGGGAGTTTGTGGCCCCGATGCTGATTCTATACTCCGTCGCTGTCAAATTCACAATGGGGTATGGAATGGAATTTTTATCTCGGATAATGGGAGAGCAACGGTGGAAGATTGCCATATTTATGATAATGGAAGTCTGGGAATTGGTGTCGGATTGGGAGGAAAATTGATTATGCGCCGATGTCGGATTAGCGGTAATCAAGGTGAGGCAATCGCAGTTTATAGAGATAGCATTGCTACGGTGGATGATTGCGATTTGACGGGCAATACTGGTGGTGCTTGGCTGATTGCAGATAATGGATATGTGCGCGGCAAAGGCAATCAAGAATGAAGAAAGTTCGGCAGCGGATTTGGTATCGGATTTAACGGATGTCACGGATGTAATACGCACTGATAGTCAGAAACCGGGTTTTTGCAACAATACTTTATTGGAGCAACGTAGATGCGCTAAAAAACCCGGTTTCTTGAGAGGCAGTGCGTAAATCATGTAGGCTTAAATTCCGGCGTTGCTGAATTTAGGTATGATTCACTCGCTTAGGCAATCGCTGAAATTTAGAGCAATTCATGAATTACGCGGGCAATTCATGAATTGCCCCTACTCATTTCGGAGGCAAATCATACTCCAAATCAGCAACGCTTAAATTCCTAACAAACGAGCTGGGTTTTCCTTCATCATTAAATTAATTTCTCGCTGAGAAATGCCTTCTCCCATCAATTTTGTCACAAATAATTCGTAACCTTCGGCTGGTAAAGGATCGGGTTTCCTTCCCAAATCCGTACTCAGCACAAAATGCTCGGCTCCGATTAGTTTAATCGCTGATGCCATCCGCTCAATTGAAACATGATGCCAGTTTCTATGTCCTTTGTCAGCGGCATTTTCTCCCATCAAATCGTTGACAAATGCGAGTTCTAGAAAAGCTCCCATTGCGGCGGCTGTTTTCATGTTTTCTAGGGACAAACCGGGTACGTCGGCCATTCCGTGGGTAATCAGGATGTTTTTAATGTTGAGAAGGTGGGCTTGCTGGACAACTGCCATCACTTCTGCTGAGGAAATGTGCCCGGTTTCCAACACTAAGTTATCTCTAGCTATAATCTTGAGTACCGCTTCAGTTTCTGGTAAAACTTTACCATTTTCCGCTACTTTAATCCCAATTCCCGACTTGTGAAAAACCTTTAAATGATGCTCGGAATCGACGGTTGGTAGCCACACTACTTTACCGTATTTGCCACCGATGCGGTGCATTGCTTCTACAGCATCGGGATTCATCCCACCTACAGAATGATTGAGAACAATTCCCCCGAAAACTTGGATCTGTGGTACGATTTTATTAACCAGAACTGCTCGCGCTGCTGTGCTGGCATAGTGATTTTTTAGGACAACTGCTCTCATCTTCGCCTTAGCAGCTAATTTGGCTACTTCAAAATCGTCTAGTCTGCGGGGAATCACATCGGGAGACGAATGGATGTGAAAGTCGATCGCACTTTCGATCAGACTCTTTGACGAATCAGGAAACTGCGAATATCCTACAGCATATACTGGCAAAGAAAAGACAGAGAAAATGAGCCCAAATATCACGATGATGTAAACCGCCGAATGGAATTCGGGGAGTTTACGGGCACACAAACAAAGTCCGCCTGCGCGGACTGAAGAGTTGGATTGAAATAACTTATAGAAAGGATTTAACCGCATTTGCTAAAGCTTCTGTGTTAAATCAGTAGTTTGAGTCATAGATATTTATCCGATTAATTAGCTTCTACTTGCGCGCTCAATTCGCAAGCCAGAGCCTTGTTTCTCATCATTTGAAAAATGTTGTAAAAACCGTTAGCGCGGGAAGGTGTCAGACTTACATTCAATCCTGTATCTTGAATAAAATCTGGAGTCACGTTGACTATTTCGGCTGGAGTTAATCCGCTCAAACCTTCGACGAGCAAGCCAACTAATCCTTTGACTAATTGAGCGTCTGAATCGCCTTCAAACGAAACTTTTCCATCGGTCAAATTTGCGGTAATATAAACTTGTGATACACAACCAGAAACTTTGTTTTCCGGCAATTTATCGGTTTCGGGAAATGCTGGGAGTCGCTTAGCATACCACAGCAGTTGTTCGTAGCGCTGTTTTGGGTCGGAGTGTCGCTGAAAGCGCTGGACAATTTTAGCTAGGGCTGTGGGTAGCACTGTATTTGCGGACATGATTTCGAGTAGCGGTTTACTTCACTATTATTATACATTCTATTTTACCAGTAGGGCGATCGCCCTGCAACATCCGCGCTCATCTGCATTCGTCTGCGGTTAAAAATTTAAGACAAAAACTTTTGCTAAAACTTGCGTTTGTTGAGCTGTTGTATAACTGGATTGGGGATAATTTTGGGATGTAAAAAGGTCGATCGCCCGCTTGTCGATCGATCGCAAATCCGCATAAATGATTGTAGAGCAAAAGTGCGATCGTCCGTAAATCTCAAATGTCGCAACGATCGCGATTTTACCCAAAAACATTCGCCCCGTACACCCTTAACCCGCCTGTAACGGTGGCAAACCGCGCAACTGCCGCAGGGAATTCATACAAACCGGGCAGTCGCAGCCAAACAACGCCACGGCGGCATCGCTTTCTTCTTCCGTAAAATCCAGCATCGCCACCTGTTCGTCGCCGGGGCGCTGCCAACCAATTCTCGGCTTAGAATTAGCGCCAGTAGCTTTTCCGGGAAGACGCACGCAACTCAGACGTTGGGTGTGGGGCGATCGCACGCAACGAGGCGAATCAGCAGATTGGGCTGGTGTTTCGCCAATTTGAACGGGAGTGGCGATCGCGCCCAAAGACATCAGAGATCCAAACAGCGTCGGACTTACAAGTAAAGTGAGGAGCAATCGATTCATTTGTCGTCCTTGAGAACTTCAATGTACACAGTAACCGGTTATCTGTTGCAATTCAACAAGGTTTTGGCTTGCATCAGTACAGTCTGCCGTTATTAAGGTTTAAAATCCGCATATTTTTCGATCCAACTTGCAATAATTCCCCGTATTGGCAAGCAGATTTTTGCGATCGGTATCGCCTGCACTTCCCAGTTTAAGATTTGTTGCAATTTGATTAAATCTAGCTCGCCAATGATAACAAATTCATCCAATGTGGGTAAAATAATGTCAGTCATGGCAACTCGAAGCAGCGCACAAGTTTAAATCAGAAAACCGGGTGGGAGTGATGAGTACAGTTTTAGTTGTGGAAGATTCCCGCAGCCAGCGGGAGTGCATTTCGCATCAGTTGAGATGCAGCGGATTAAATGTAATTCAAGCATCAGACGGTGTGGAAGCACTGGATAAAGTTGGGAGAAATTACCCAGATTTAGTATTATTAGATATCGTAATGCCCCGCATGGACGGTTACGGCGTTTGCCGTTTAATTAAAGCTAATCCCGAAACTCGGAATATACCAGTAATATTTTTAACCGGGAAAGGACAGCAGCTAGCTTTGTTCTCCAGCGCGATCGATCGCGCCGAAGCGTATGTTAGCAAACCTTGGCAGCCGAGGGAACTTTTGGCAACCATCAAAAAAGTGTTGCTAAATGCCAATATTAAGTTCGATCGAGCTTCTGCTGATGCTTGGACAGAATACGGTATTTTAAACTTAAGTACGATCGAACTGTATCAAAGTAGCGCCGATGCTTGGACAAAATACAGCGCCCAAATCATTAAATTGTACGATACCAGCTTAGCAGCTTTCCAGCAAGCTTTGGCAATTGAACCGAGTCACTCGACTGCCAACAAGTATCGAAACCGAGTCCAGACAATCCGGGCAATTTTGATGAAAAAAATTGAGCAAAATCAACCTTGCAAAGTCTGCGATTATTTTTACGGCAAAGACGGCATCAATTGTGCCGTGCATCCCGTTGGCCGCCCTCAACCTTTTTGTCGCGATTGGGAATTTAATTAAAGTCAAATGAAAACAAATAACCGCACCAACTTGGAAAAGTTGCTGCAACAAAGAAACGAACGCCCCGAAAAAATGGCAGAAATTGATAATCAGATTAATGCCACTTTCCGCCAAACTCACACGATATTAGTAATGGATATGTCGGGATTTTCTCGAACAACCGTCCGTTACGGAATCATTCATTTTCTGGCAATGATTCACCGGATGCACGGAATTGTCAAACCGATAATTTCGGAATGTGGCGGTACTGTTGTCAAGGAGGAAGCCGACAATATTTTTGCAGTATTTCCAGATGTAAAATCGGCTGTAGAAGCTGCAATCGACTCTCTGAAACAAACGGGGGCTGTCAACACGACTCTCCCACCAGAGATGGATATTTACCTCTGCATTGGTATTGGCTGCGGCGATGTTTTGATGCTGGAAGGAGAGGATATGTATGGATCGGAATTTAATCTAGCATCCAAGCTGGGAGAGGATTTGGCGGAACGGGGAGAGATTTTGCTCACCTTAGCAGCGTTTGAAAACTTGGCCGGTGAGAAGCAAGATTGGGAAAGATTGGAATTTTCGATTTCGGGTTTGGAATTGGTGGCATACAAGCAGGTATCATCTACTTAATTTATCTCAGGCTTTTTTCACAATGCTAGAAAATAAAATTAATGATCGCCCGTGTTAAATCAAAGAAACCGGGTTTTTTCTGAATCTATGGACTACGACACAAGCGTAGTAAAAAACCCGGTTTCTCACTACGCTTGTGTCTAGGAAGATAAGATTTAAAATTCATGATATACAAACAAAAAGATTGGAAAACTCTTAATTTATCTGCGATTAAGCAGCGGCTTGGTTGGGTGCAACAACAGCCGGATGGAGTTATTTTTTGCAAAGATTCTGGATCTCAGTATGTTGCAGTTAGAAAAGAAAAAGGTCAAATTAAGCTGTGTTTGATAGAAAAGCTTAATTTGCATACAGATTTATTGCAATCTGTCCTCGATCTCAACAATCCTCTACATTTAGTTTCAGAATATACCCAAGCGATGAT
>CASBQF010000388.1 GCA_949127775.1 Oscillatoriales cyanobacterium PMM_0080 | reverse complement strand
TCCCCTCGAAGATTTGGGTTTAGAACCGGACTTGAGAAATCAACGGTTAAATGTTTTACCAGCAGAGGGCAATCAAAGCTATATTCGCGTGTAGCAACATTTGTAGGGTGTGTCGCCATGAACAATCCCTAAATGCAATCAACAATTTCTTTCTCGACGCACCTGACGACTACTAATAAGAACTCGCTGGTGCGTGAGGCGCTGCAATCTTGTTACTCGATTTGTGACAATTGTTAATCGCAGCGCCTCACACACCCTACAATCAGGCAAAAAAGCTAATATATATGTTTGCAATAAAATGACAGTCACTACTCATCAACTTATTCAGTGGAAACAGCAGGGGCGGGCAATTGTGGCGCTGACAGCTTATGATTATGCGATCGCCCAACTAATCGATCAAGCCGGCACTGACATTATCCTCGTCGGCGATTCCCTGGCAATGGTAGCGCTAGGCTATGAGACAACACTTCCCCTCACCCTCGATGAAATACTGCACCACGCTAAAGCTGTGCGTCGCGGTGTCAAACAAGCCTTGATTGTGGTCGATTTGCCCTTCTTAACTTACCAGGAAAGTCCCCAGCAAGCGATGCACTCGGCGGGGAGAGTTTTGAAAGAAACGGGCGCTCAAGCTGTAAAATTGGAGGGCGGATATCCAGCAATGGCGGCCACCGTTTCGCAGCTAACATCCGCTGGGATTCCGGTGATGGGGCACGTGGGTTTGACTCCGCAGTCGGTACACCAACTCGGTTACAAGAAACAAGGCAAAACTGTGGAAGCGGGAGAGAGGATTTTGCAAGAGTCGATCGCACTTCAGGAAGCAGGTGCTTTTGCGATCGTATTAGAACACATTCCCGCAGACTTAGCCGATCGCATCACTCAAAAATTAATTATTCCCACTATTGGTATCGGCGCGGGGCCACACTGCGACGGACAAGTTTTAGTAACTTCCGATTTGTTGGGACTTTCCGAAAAACAACCGCCTTTTGCGAAGTCTTATGTCGATTTGCGAGCAACAATTACTCAAGCTGTGAAAGATTATTCCCTAGAAGTTAGAGAAGGCAAATTTCCAAATTAGACACAGGGAAATTTCAGGCGATCGCATTTTGCCCAGGATATGTCTAATTACTGGGGAACTTTAACTGCTGATGGGGGCGGATGTACGCTGATGGACGCAGATAAGTGTATGAGATGCACCCCCGATGTCTATTTAAGTCGGATTTGGGATTATTCAAAAACTGCCCCGTCTAAGCAAGTTTTTGTTAAGTCTACTCTTTCTAAATTTGCGCCTCTTAAATCGGCATCATTTAAGTTAGCATTACTTAAATTTGTATTGTTAAAATATGCACCTCTAAGATTAGCATTACTTAAATTGGCGCCAGCTAAATTAGCCCGAACTAAGTGCGATCGGCTCAAATTGCTGCCACTCAAATTTGCTGCTGGCATCTCTGCTGCTGCTAAGTTTGCTCGACTTAAATTAGCTCCGCTGAGGTTAGCTAAATTCAATTTGGCATAACTCAAATCAATGTTTTCTAAGCAAAGTTCACCTAATTGGGCGCATTTCAAGTTAGCATTAACAAAAAATCTGTCTCCAGTGGCATAACGACGAAGCAATTCGTCAACTGTCAGCCGAATTAAAACTGGTTCGCTAGTATGTTCATAACACCACGATGTCTCTAGTAAGCCAGCGGCTGTTTCAATTGCTACTTGGTCTGATTTAGGGATAACCAAACTATTGCATCCATCCCACTCACCCTTGAGCATAAATGCCATCTCTGAAGCTGCTGCAATTGAGTCGCATAGCAATACGGTTCCTGGTTTTGGTAGCCAGTTGACTAAGGCGATCGAACTCGTGTTTTTCATGGTTGATTCAGGGTTTGTTGGTCTTTCTTAAATTATAGGTAAAGTTATTCAGAATAGTATGCACAAGTTCGCTGCGGCTTCGGAGGATGAATTAAGTGTGTTTGGTGCCGCCAAACCTGGATATCGTGATGCAGAAATTGCTCGGTGGATTGAGTTTATGTTGGGAAATAATATAAAACAAGTTTGCTGCTTGCTTCCTGAGTCCCAACTCATCCGCTACAAAGACTTATTGGGAACCTATCGGAACATCTTTGGGTGCGCGAAAGTTTGCTGGGCACCAATCGCAGATTTTGAATTGGTCGATCGCCAAATTTTAGTCGATCGCATATTACCATTTTTGGCATCTGCAAGTCGATCCTCTTCGAGGGCTCCGCTAACGGGCGATCGGGTAGTAGTTCACTGTGGCGGTGGGATTGGGCGCACTGGACAGGTTTTGGCTGCTTGGTTGGTTAGCGGGCGGGGTTTTTCTAACCAAAGGGCGATCGCAGCAGTACAAAAAACTGGTAGAAATCCCTATGAAGCTGTATTTGCTGCTTTGTTTAAAGGTCGAAGCCCTTGGCAAGTCGCGAAAGAACTTAATAGTCTTTTAGATGATTGTCGCCTTACTCCGAGAAATGACAGCTAGCACTATAGATCGCAATTTTTAATATTTTGAAATGGATAAGGTGCGCAGTGCGCACCCTACGGTTACAGTTTTTGGGATTAGTCTTAGACATAGCCGAAGGCAAAAAGCTCAAGGCATTCGTCAGGATTTAAGAAACACTTAGAATTTGAGAATTTTAGTTGTTTGTGAGTTTAAACAAACAAAATCTTTGTTCCTCATGACTAATGACTAATGGCTAATCAGTCGTACTAACGTGATCTATGCGTTCTAATTGCCAGAGAATTTGGTTCCCCTCGCGCCGTACGCGCGAAACTACCCAGTTGCGCCAAACCCAGTTGTCTCCGCGACTGGTGACAGCGCTGGCATTTACATCCATCAAATCAGCTAGTTCAGAACTGGTAATCAAGTAGCCTTTGGTGGCCACTTCATCGGCGATGTGCAAAGTTTCGATCAGATTGCGAAGTTCCTGAACCCTCACCTCGCGGGGCAAGTTCTCCAGGGTATCGGCAGTTGAATCCATCATGGTAGAGTTGGCGATCGGAAGGTCAGAAGTTATGACATAGGATTCTATCGTTTTGTTACCAGTTGTGTCCGTTTCTGCGAAAACAATTGTGTTTTTCAACTGTAGGGGCGGTGCCCCCGTGCCCGCCCGTTCCCCGTCTGCTGTTGGTTTCTGCTGTTGCAGTTTGGGAGTGAGATTGTGAGAGAATTTGCGGGCTATTTCATCGCATCTATCGTTGTAGAAGTCGCCGGAGTGGCCGCGGACGTGTTCCCACTTGACTTGTCGGGAATTGAGCTTGTCTAGCAGATGCCAGAGGTCTTGGTTGACGACATCTTTGCCCGCCGAGGTTTTCCAGCCTTTGTTTTTCCAGCCCTGAATCCATTTGGTGATGCCGTTTTTGACATACTCGCTGTCGGTGTAAAGGGTGACTGGTTCGGTTTGACCGGAATTGGCAAAAAATTCCAGCGCAGCGACGGCAGCCTGCATTTCCATGCGGTTGTTGGTGCTTTCTGGCTCTGCACCTCCGAGTTCGTGACAGTTGCCGTCGGCGAAACAAACGACTGCGCCCCAGCCGCCCGGGCCCGGGTTGCCGGAACAAGCGCCGTCTGTGTACAAGCTTTTGATTGTGTGAGTTGTCATGGTCGAATTAATCTATTACTTAGAGGTTAAGTTGTTTGCGGATGCGATAATTTAGGGAAATTGCGATCGTTCCACTTGCTGCTATGAAAAATGTCAACTTAAAGATTAAAAACGTCGGAGTATTTGTTTGTCCGTTTTATTTTTTATTTTTTAATAATTTCGCTCAAGCACAACCAATAGTCCCGGCTGCTGACGGTACTGGCACTGCTGTCACCCGCATCGGCAACCGTTACGATATCACAGGTGGCAGTTTGTCGGGAGACGGGGCGAATCTTTTTCACAGTTTTGGGCAGTTCAGCTTGAATGAAGGTCAAATTGCTAATTTTTTGACTAATTCAACTATTCAAAATATATTAGCTCGAATTGCTGGCGGGAACCCTTCGCTAATTAACGGCTTAATTACTGTCACGGGCGGCAATTCTAATCTGTTTCTAATTAGTCCTGCGGGGATTGTGTTTGGCCAGAATGCGAGTTTGAATGTACCGGGGGCTTTCACTGCAACTACTGCGACGAATGTCAGTTTTGGTTCTAATTGGTTTAATGCGTCGGGTACAAATAATTTTAGCGCGTTAGTTGGCACGCCAAATGCTTTTTATTTTGGAGGGACTCAATCGGGAAGTATTGTTAATGCTGGCAATTTAGCTGTGACTCCGGGGCAGAGTTTGAGTTTGCTGGGCGGTACGGTTGTGAGTACGGGGCAGTTGTCGGCGCCCGGTGGGCAGATTACGGTTGCTGCTGTGCCGGGCGAGAATGTTTTACGAATTAGTCAACCTGGGAATTTGTTGAGTTTGGAAATACCAACTAATCCTAATTTGGGGATTTCTCCACAAAGTTTAAATCCTGTTTCTTTGCCGCAGTTGCTGACAGGTACGGGGCAAAATCAGGCCGCTGGTGTTGCGGTTACTGCTGATGGCACTGTGCGACTTGTGGGTTCTGGTTTGCCGGTGAATTCTGGGGATGTGGCGATCGCTGGGAATATGTCTGTGCTGCCGCAGGTGAATGCGAGAAGTGCGACTATTTCGGCTGCGGGAAATCTGACGTTAGCGGGGGCTAGGCTCGAAACTGCGGGGGATTTGAGCTTGCTGGCACGGGATGCGGTGCGGGTTCGCGATCGCGTGCAGAATCCTTTTTTGGCGCGGGCTGGAGGGAATTTAGAGATTCGGGCCGATCGCGCGATCGACATTCTCACTCAAAATGCGATCGGCGGTTTGTCTCTCCCCCCACAATTCCAAAGCGGCGGCAATTTGAGTTTAGTGAGCAACGGTGCAATTTCGGGGGATTCTCACTTTGCTTCGAGGGGCAATTTTTCGGTGCGTAATCTGTCGGGAATGCCGGGAAATTTTGTGAGTTTATTTGACCCGATTATCAGTTCGGAAGGTGATGTTTTATTTGGAGATTATAATGGTACTTCGCTGAAAGTCAGGGCGAACGCATCTAAATCTTATGTTAGCAGAACCTGGTATATTGGAGAATGATTATTGAGTGCCTACCAAAAATTTAATCAGAGTTATTTCTTATGAAACTCAAACCTAAAATCACCATTGCTGACCATTTTGCCGACTTACAAAATCCAAGGATTGAGCGGACGAGACGCCATCAATTAATTGATATTATTACCATCTCAATTTGTGCGGTGATTTGCGGTGCTGACACATGGGTGGATATCGAAAGTTACGGTCGCTCTAAATATGAATGGTTAAATGAATTTTTAGAATTGCCGAATCGCATACCTTCACACGACACAATTGCACAAGTATTTTCTCGCCTCAAACCGGAGCAAGTTCAAAAATGTTTTTTGAACTGGATTCAATCTATTAGCTGCTTCAATCCAGGAGAGGTAATCGCAATTAATGGCAAAACTCTTCGCCATTCTTACGATCGGGGAGGAGACAAAAAAGCCATTCATATGGTAAGTGCTTGGGCGACCAGTCAAAGATTAGTTTTAGGGCAAGTTAAAGTTGACAAAAAATCCAATGAAATCACAGCAATTCCGGCTTTACTCAAACTGTTAGAATTAAACGGAAGCATTGTCACCATGGATGCGATGGGCTTCCAGAGGTCAATTGTTAAGTCAATTGTCGAACAGGGAGGAGACTACGTGATCACCTTAAAAAAGAACCAGCTATCCCTGTATACCAGAGTAGAGGAGTTGTTTAAACAAGCAATTAGACAAGGATTTTCTGGCTTTACACATACGGCTTATTCGCCCAAACAAGAGAACAATCATGGTCGCTCAGAAATCCGGAATCACTTAATGTTAAGTAATATTAAAGAGCTGGTTGACCCCGACAATCAATGGGAGAAACTTGACAGCATAGGTATGATAGAATCGGTGCGAATGGTGAAGGGGAAAACAACTATCGAAATTCGTTATTACATTAGTAGTTTGCCAAACAATGCTCAAAAGCTTGGTGCATCAGTACGCAGCCATTGGGGGATTGAAAATTCCTTACATTTGGTATTAGATGTGGGTTTTCGCGAAGATGATTGTCGGATTAGAAAAGATAATGCTCCGCAAAATTTTGCGATTCTTAGACATATCTCTCTCAATCTTTTAAATCAAGAAAAAACCTCAAAAACTGGAGCAAAGAACAAGCGACTTCGAGCCGGGTGGGATGATGAGTATTTGACTAAAATCCTCGCTGTTTCAGTCAACTAAATTATCACAAACAACTCATTGCTAACTATTATACAACTTGTAAACAGTAGTTGTAATGTTTTTATTATCTCAAAAATTGCAGGAAGTAAAAATTACCATTAATCAGTTCCTCTTTTCTCTTAAAAGTCATTACAAAGTGTGTTTATAGCTTCTAACAATGGTAAATTTATCTTAAAATATACTCACCACCGATGAACAGTGCTCAATAAGATGCGTTCCCCCTGGCAGCTTTTACCTACAGCGCCATCTCTTCCCGGCGCAGCAAAATGCTGGTCATTGCGAGTGATAGTGACAGGGTGCTCCATCGCCAAATCTAGAACTCGATTCGGTTGCTGGTTCAATTCCGTTGCGGTAATTAATTCATCGCCGTAAACAAGGCGCGAAGATTCACTTAGCATGGCTTTTGCGCCTCCATAACTCAGCTTGTCAATTTATGTACATAGTATAGTCTAAATGCACAAAAATCGGCGCAAAAGCCCTCCACTTTTCAACCCGCGGAGGCGGGTTTCGTCTGTGTAGACGCGGTTTAAACCGTCGTCTCAACCGCGAACAAACCCCGAACTCGACACCGAATTATCTCCGAAAAATATCCCAACATTCCCGCGCAATCTCCCAATCTTCCTGAGTATGAATCACCAAAACTCGCACCGCAGAATCAACCGCCGCAATATCATCATCGATCGGCAAATTCAAATTCTTATCCCCATCCAACCTTAACCCAATAAACCCAAAAACCTCGCAAACCGCAGCCCTAACAACAGCCGAATTTTCCCCAACACCCGCCGTAAAAATCAAAGCATCCAACCCGCCCAAACTCGCTAACATCGCACCAATACCAGCCCGCAAACGGTGAATGTAAATATCCAATGCAAGTTGAGCGCGCTCATTGCCATTCTTAATAGCCTCCGCAACCTGCCGCATATCGCTAGAAACCCCAGAAATCCCCTTCAAACCAGAATTCCGATTCAGAATATTATCGAGTTCCTCAGCAGTAAAGTGCGATCGCCTTAACAGATGAATTATGATACCAGGATCGATCGCACCCGATCGACTCCCCATCATCAAACCATCCAAAGGAGTAAAACCCATCGTAGTGTCAACACTCCGGCCACCGCGAACCGCCGCCAGAGAGCATCCGTTGCCCAAATGACAGCTAATCAGCCGCAAATCCGCAGAATCGCGGTTCAGAATTTCAGCAGCCCTGCGCGCGCAATATTGATGGCTAATCCCGTGAAAACCGTAGCGGCGAATCCCCTCTTGCAGCCATTCATAGGGGCCTGGATAGACAAACGCAGCGGGCGGCAAATCCGAGTGAAAAGCAGTATCAAAAACAGCAACTTGCGGCACATTTCCGAGGATTTTCTCAATGGTTTCGATACCTTCCAAGTTAACCGGATTGTGGACGGGCGCGAACAGAGATAAATGGTCGATCGCCTCTTTAACATCCGGCGAAATCAGCGTACTTTGTTGATAGTCTTGCCCGCCGTGGACGACGCGGTGGCCGACAATATCAATCTCGTTTAAACTATTAATAACTTGAGTTTGACCCTGCCACAGAGTCTCCAGCATCCGAGAAATGGCCCCGGCGCGAGAATCTGAGGCGAATTCTTCCTCAAGCGTATGGCCCGCAGCAGTTTTGACTTGCAACTCCCCCGCACCTTCGCGCTGAGTCCAGTCTATTTTTGCTTCCCAGAGAGGTTGTGGGGGGCGATCGGGTAAAACATCATTTAATTCGTACAAGCAGCTTTTTTGACTGCTAGAACCTGCATTGAGTACCAATATTTTCATAAAGTAGGGTGTGCACTGCGCACCTAAGTACCGGGTAAATTGCGGAGAGTTTCATCCATGTGCGATCGATCGCCCAAAACCTCCAACATAGGCCCGCGCACATCAAACTTGACAATACTAATAGAAGCTGCTAAAGCGGCAATGCGATTGCGATAACTTCCCAAATCAATCCCCAACAAACCGCACAGAATAATCCGAATAGTCGCCTTGTGGGAAACCACCAAAACATTACCATTCTTGTACTTTTCCTGAATTTCTGCGATCACCAAGGACGATCGGCTAGCAATTTGCACAGAAGTTTCCCCCTCAGTCGGTGCATTCCAAGCAGGTTCCGTCAACCAATTCATGTAATCTTCAGCATATTTTTCGCGGACTGATTCAACCGTTTCGCCTTCCCACTTGCCGTACTTAATTTCCTTCAATCCATCGCGAAGCTGCATTTCAATTCCTAGAGTATCACACAAAGGTTTAGCCGTAGCAATTGTACGTTTCATGGGACTAACATAAACAGCACTCCAAGGCAATTTTGCGTAAGTTGCGCCAAATTGTTCGGCCATCATAGAACCTTCCGGTGTCAATTCTGCGTCGAGGTCGCCGCAGAAGCCACCTGTCTTGCTGTAAGTTGTTTCACCGTGGCGTAGAAAGTAGATTTTTAAGCTCATAAATTCCCAGGTTCGTAGTGAGGACTTCAGTCCTCATGAGTTAGTTTTCTCATTTTAACAAAAGAGTTGAAAAAACTCCTTCAAATCATCAAGAGCAGGATTATTCCAATCCCAAATATCTTTTTTGTGTTCCATAACATAATCGAACCCAGACATACTGCATTTCCTTCCAGCCTGCTTCTGTTCCTGATTTGAGCAAGTATCATACCTGAGATAGATACTCACCCAAAATTTATCAAACTCTTTCTGGTTGATTTCCTTTCCCTGACTTTCTATGCAAGTTTGCCAACTATTCAAACAATCAGCATAAGGTGATTCTATAGCCCTTATTTCCTTTAAAACCGTTTCCAGTTCGCCTTTACCTCCCACATTTGTAAAGTAACAAGCCAATTTTGCATTTGTTCCATTATCTCCAGAAATATCGATAAATTGTTTAGTGCTTGACAAGCTTTCAGCTTCAAACACTTGTTCTATACATTTATTGACTAATTGTAGCCGCTCTGGTTCTGAATAGTTATCAATATCAATAATAATGCCTATTTTTTCTATATCTCTTTTTTGTAGGTCGGCTTCTAACTCTTTTAAAGTAGTGATTAACTTGGTTTCGCTCAAGCCTTCCAAACTTTCATAATCATCTATATAAATAGGTGGTTCTACCTGGATATCGCAGTTAAGTTTTTCAACCATTGCCTTCATGAAAATTGCATCATTTTTACTTTCTACTATCACAATATTACTCACCTCTCACTCCTTTTTGATGCTCTAGTGCGTAATTCAATGTTTCCAAATCGCGCCTGATACCGATGATTTGATTTGTTTTGAGTTTCCTTGCTAGTTCAAAATATGCACTGCTGCATTCCTGATTGGCTTCCAAACCAACATCAGCAAATGCTTGCAGCATCTCTAAACTGTGAGTTGTCGCAAAAATCTGCGTATCCAGTTCCACCGCCAACCGAAATAACACTCTCCAAAATTCCCGCTGACTTGTATAGTGTATACCATTTTCTATCTCATCGACTAGCAAGATTTTATATTTATTGTTTACCAGTTTAAGGATTATTTCTGCAACTCTGTTAATGGCATCTCCAAACAATGATAAAGGCAAACGCTTTTCGCCTTTTCTTCTTAAGTAAAGCGTGGGTTCCCCAATCGAAAAACTCTCTACTGATTCTATAGAAGAGTCTAAAACTTGAAAAGCTTTCAAAACTTCGCTATCTTTGTCATCCAAACGCGCTCGATCGTAGGCTTCTGTGATCTCTTTTCCAGAAATTCTGATAAAGGAAGGAATGATTGGTACTTCGTCAGTAGTAGAAGTGCTACCAGTAGTTATTGAACCACTGGAACTGGCTATTAAAGAAGACTTAACAGATCTTTTTTCGTTTATTATTAACTTAATAGTTATTACAGATACATCCGACTTGTCCTTCGGCAAAGAATTTATTATTTCTCTTATATCATGTGAACCAGACAACATCCCACGTATACCCATCACTTCATTGAGCGATTCTATCGATATTTCTACTTGATCGGCTTTCTGATTTTCGTTTTTTCCTATAATTACTATAAGTCTATCTTTTTGGAGTGCATAAAATAAGTTATCCCATGCTCTCTTAGGCATAGCTTCTAGGGCTTCTGAGGACTCCCTTCTAAGTTCTCTTAATATTTCTAGACTGCCAGCTTCGGGAGCAACATTCAGTAAAAGTGCCTCTAGCAAGGCTGTCTTGCCAGCATTGTTTTTCCCGCCGATTAAATTGACTCTTTCAAATCCAGAAATTTTGATTTGCTCAAAACACCTAAAATTTTGGATTTCTATTTCTTTCAGCATTACCGCCTCTTTTGAATGTACAAATCCTAAACCACCGTTGATTTATGCTAAGATTAATTCTATCTTAGTTGTTTTACTTGAACCGCAACAAGCAACGATCGCCATGCAGAATGTAGACCTATTTGAAGTCATTGAACGCGATCCAACCAAGGTGAGTGGTGCATGGGTATTTCGGGGAACGCGCGTACCTGTTGCCGCCTTTTTCGAGAACCTTAAAGATGGAGCCTCTATTGACGAGTTTCTCGAATGGTTTCCGGGGGTAACTCGCGCCCAAGTTGAGGTGCTACTCGATCGCGCCCTAGCCTCATTTTAGCATCATCATTAATCATCACTCTCTAATCTTCCTCTGTGTTCTCTGCGTTCTCTGCGGTTAAAAAAATCCGATCCAACCGGAATTAATATTATTCATACTAACAGAACTTAGGTAAAAAATGGAAGGACTAAAGTCCTGACTACGAACCAGGTTTGTAGTGAGGACTTTAGTCCGCATCAATCTAGCCGAAGAAAGACTAAAGTCCTGACTACGAACCTATTACCCAGGTGCACCCGATCGCACTATTTGTTCGCCCACCTCCGGATTTTTCGTTTCCTTCGGCGCATCCGACGGAACCGCACCCGCGTGCGGCCAATTCCAATCGCGGATTTCCGGCATATCATCACCGTGTTTAGTGATATACTCCCTGTGATCGATCAGCTTATCCCGCATAGCTTGTTTGCCGTAAGCTGCTACAGAACTCAGTTTCGGAACGCGATCGAGTACATCACTAACTAAATGGAAGCGATCGAGATCATTGATCACCACCATATCAAACGGTGTCGTAGTCGTCCCCTCTTCCTTATAACCACGGACATGAATATTCGGGTGATTAGTTCGGCGATAAGTCAAGCGGTGAATTAGCCAAGGATAGCCGTGAAAAGCAAAAATCACAGGCTTATCCTTCGTGAACAAAGCATCAAAATCGCGATCGGACAAACCGTGGGGATGTTCGCTAGAAGGCTGAAGCGTCATCAAATCCACCACATTCACCACCCGCACTTTTAACTCAGGATAATCTCGGCGCAGAATGTCAACAGCAGCCAAAGTTTCCAGCGTCGGAACATCACCCGCGCAAGCCATCACCACATCAGGTTCGCCGCCTTTATCATTGCTAGCCCACTCCCAAATACCGAGGCCCGCCGTACAATGTTTAATCGCAGCATCCATATCCAAATACTGCAAAGCCGGCTGCTTCCCTGCAATAATCACATTCACATAGTTGCGGCTGCGGAGACAGTGATCCGTAACGGACAGCAAAGTGTTCGCATCCGGCGGCAAATAAATCCGCACCACCTCTGCTTTCTTGTTAATTACATGGTCGATAAAACCCGGATCTTGGTGCGAAAAACCGTTGTGATCTTGCCGCCAAACGTGAGATGTTAGTAAATAGTTCAGAGATGCGATCGGTCTCCGCCAAGGAATATCGCGAGTAGTTTTCAACCATTTAGCGTGTTGGTTGAACATCGAATCGATGATGTGAATAAACGCCTCATAGCAAGAGAAAAATCCGTGTCTTCCTGTTAGCAAATAACCTTCCAGCCATCCCTGACACAGATGTTCGCTGAGCACTTCCATCACCCGCCCGTCGGGAGAAAGGTGCTCGTCATCCTCTGGCAAAATACTACCAGTCCACGTTCGACCAGTTACATCAAATACCGGATCGAGGCGGTTTGAAGCAGTTTCGTCGGGCCCGACAATGCGGAAATTGGCGTTTTCCTGATTGAGTTTCATCACATCCCGCAGGAATCGGCCGGAAACGCGAGTTGCTTCACCCATCACAGTGCCTGGTTTCTGCACGTCTACGGCGTAGTCGGCAAATTCTGGCATTTTCAAGTCTCGCAGCAACAGACCGCCGTTAGCGTGCGGATTTGCCCCCATGCGCCGATCGCCCTTCGGTGCAAGTTCCGCCAATTCTGCAATCAATTTACCCTTATCGTCGAACAATTCTTCGGGCTTGTAGCTTTTCATCCAATCTTCCAGGAGTTGGACGTGTCCCGGCTTAGAAGCCATTTCAGCTAGCGGTACTTGGTGCGATCGCCACGAGCCCTCAGTCTTCTTACCATCCACCTCCTTCGGCCCAGTCCAGCCTTTGGGAGTTTTCATTACAATCATCGGCCACTGCGGGCGATCGGAATAGCCTTCTGTCCGCGCTTTTTCCTGAATCGCCTTAATTTCGCCGATCGCCATATCCATCGTTGCAGCCATTAACTGGTGCATCGTTTCCGGGTCTGAACCCTCGACCCAATAAGGCTTGTAGCCGTAACCAACCATCAAACTTTCCAATTCCTCGCGGGGAATGCGCGCCAACAGCGTCGGATTAGCAATTTTGTAGCCATTCAGGTGCAGAA
The DNA here is from genome assembly GCA_949127775.1 of Oscillatoriales cyanobacterium PMM_0080. Taxonomy (GTDB): domain Bacteria; phylum Cyanobacteriota; class Cyanobacteriia; order Cyanobacteriales; family Microcoleaceae; genus Microcoleus. The sequence goes on along the minus strand of CASBQF010000388.1, from coordinate 11,773 downwards.
TCGGCAACACAGCCCCGTCCCGAACCGGGTTGAGAAACTTGTTAGAATGCCAGCTAGCAGCCAGCGGGCCGCTTTCTGCTTCCCCATCCCCGACAACCGCAGCCACGATTAAATCGGGGTTATCGAAGGCCGCGCCGTAAGCGTGGACAAGGGCGTAGCCGAGTTCCCCACCTTCGTGAATCGAACCGGGAGTTTCCGGGGCGACGTGGCTGGGGATACCGCCGGGAAACGAGAACTGTTTGAACAGCCGTTGTATCCCCTCGGAATCTTGGGAAATGTTCGAGTAATATTCGGTATAAGTGCCTTCGAGATAGGTGTTGGCCACTAAGCCCGGCCCGCCGTGTCCTGGGCCTGCGATGTATATGGCGTTTAAGTCTTGGGCTTTGATGAGGCGGTTGAGGTGAACGTAGATGAAGTTGAGGCCTGGAGTGGTGCCCCAATGTCCGAGGAGTCTGGGTTTGACGTGTTCGAGTTTGAGGGGCTCTTTGAGTAGCGGGTTGTCGAGGAGATAGATTTGTCCGACTGACAAGTAATTAGCCGCCCGCCAGTAGGCGTTTATTCTGTGCACTTGTGAGTCGGAAAGCGGCTTTAATTGGGGGATCTCGGTGGTTCCTACCATCATCGGCTATTGACTCCTGAGTTTGGTTGTTTAGTTAAAGTTTGTCGGGAAGTGCGATCGGTCTTAATTTGTTATTTGTGACGTTTGGTATTTAAACTCCCTGTCTTTCACATAAACCATTGAATTGTACCTGATTTTTGTCTAAATACAAGTTTAAATTAAGGTTAATTCGTGCCTGAATATCGCGCAATCTTGACGCTATAAAAGCGATAACTTGCGAGGGTTCAAGGAATTCGGTCATAAAAAATAGGACTTCTAACAGTAGGGTGTGCACTGCGCACCAATCCGTATATATTTCGCCTCATTGGATGTGTTCTACAAATCCCCAAAAGATACTTCTTAAGGTAGATGTCAGAATGATTTATACTAGATGTGAAGTTAAGTTTTCTTTGTGCAGGGCGATGGCTGATACCAGTTATCAAGTCGATCGCACATATGGCCTTTTTGTCCTATAACGAGATTTTAGACCAACGCGAGGTCAGGGATAGAGTGGGTAGTGCGTGAGAATAATTATAAGGAAGTTTCGCGGTTACGGTTGCATCCAAATCACCGCCCTTGTTAAGGAATTACCGAAGCCCTAAAATAACAAAAGCTCCTTAAGGAGCCTTCGCCAAAATATAAATCTTGGTATTCAGAACGTCTTTACCGGAATTCCTCGACCCTCGTAGGTAACGGGATGTCATGATTAATCATGTCTGCTGCATCCATGTTTCTAATATAGTTCATGGTTTGGATATGTGTCCATTTTCTTAAAAATTTAAAGTAGATCGCGAATTTCAGAAAAACCAGCTTCTATTTCGTCCCATGTTGGATAATTACCGTAGCAAAGACTTTGGCACTGCTGTTGATATTCCTTGGCGATAGCTTGGCGTAATTCTCCTATAGGAAATAGGGCAATGCTGTTGGAAAAATCCAGGTTTTCAGGCGGATCATATTCTTGTTTGAATGCTTGCTGGCTAAGAAGATCGCAATCTTCTTTGATGTCGCTGTATTCTCTACTTGCTAACATTTGCTGAACTTCCGCTGTCTGTGCTAAACAAAAAAGGTCATAATAATGGCGAGTTGCCGATCCTAAAGAAGCTTCTTCGCGCTGGTATTGCCTAACTTTGGCATGAATTGCAAAGAGTTTTTCTACAAAAGTGCGCCGGAAATGCAGCAACATCATAGGAAAAGAGCCTTCATCTTCAGCATTCAGGCTGTCGCCAATTTCGCCAAGGAATTCAGCGAGATAGGAAGACAACGGGACAATTTGCACCGGATAAGTGCCACTGCGAGTTCCCATTTCTAGAAATAGCCGATCGCTCATTGTCCCCACCCCAGCAAATTGTTGAGGGTAGCTGAAATAGCTGTGCCGATAGATTCCCCGCTTCGATTGAGATTGGCTTAATGTTAATCTCGGATGCTGAATGACGGCGGTTTCTATTGCTTTCAACTCTTTGTCAGCTCGACTTTCTCCCAAGCGTGGCTCAAACGCATCTCGATTTAGAAATAAATCAATGTCTTCGGAGAAGCGTTCGATCAGCTTCCATCCTTTTGAAAGGCTCGTTCCTCCTTTAAAGATAACTTGAGTTGACCACTGAGTCGCTACAATTCGCAGCGCCTCAGTGACATAGTAATCTTTTTCGATAAATGCTTCGGTAAGATCGAGGTTATTAAAGTGTTCCTTGGCTGCCAGAATAGCATCTCGAAAATCAGAAGATTCGCAAAGTTTCATTTTGCTTGCCACTCTTTTGCATAACGCAAATTACTCAAAATCCCAAAGTCAAATCGGGAAATCGGGTTTAAGTTTTGGCGGAGTTTTTTGAGGTGCTGGTGGCTTTCACCAAGTTCTTGACCAATTGCGCCTAACATCGATCGCACGCGGGGAGGTTCAGCATCTGCTACGGCTACTAAACGTTCAAATCGATCGTCCTCACGACAGCAATCAAGCAGGCGTTGCTTAGTTTGTTCGGGTGATAATTCGCTCAATTTGGCCCTGGATCTCAACAAATCCAGCAACGCCGCATCTGTGTTAGATAGATGTTTCCAGGTTTCGGGCCTGCGGGTGTGAACTTTCGTGCGATCGCCGATAATGGTACGGGGAATACTATTAGCTGAAGTAGCAAACTCACTTTGTATGGAATTTTGAGTAGTAAATCCCAAGAGATTAGCAGCGCTAAGTCCAGCCGGATGAAATATTTGATCCACCGACAACTTTTGAATCTCACTTTGAGAGGGGCGGCTGCGGCCAAAGCGCGTTTGGCGAGGTCGATAATAGAGTCCTTTGCTGACTCGTTCTAGTGTTCCTGCTGCTACCATGCGGGAGAGGGTTTTGCAGACAGCAGTTGGCGGTAGTCCAGAAAAGTCAGATAACTGCCAGTAGCCTTCGCCTTGTTTTTCTATTTGCTGGTGAATCAGTGCGGAAGTATTAACTCGAATTGTTTTCATGGCTTGAATCTAATACCTAGCCTTACTTCTATTGTGATTCGCTCTGGGAATGTTGTCAAGTTTTTTTGGATAAAAACTTGACATTTTAGGTGAATTATGGTGATATCGGTTGGAAAGTCGATCGCACATATGGCCTTTTTGACGGCTGAGGAGATTTTAGACTAGCGCGAGGTCAGGGATATGGTGGGTTTATGCGATCGGCCTTGGGGGGCGCGAAAACGCGCAGCAGATGACCTTTTGGCGATCGATTTATGATGCGACCCTTAGCCAAGCCACAAATATCTAAGACTCGCCATCTCTAATGCTACTTATAGTCTGTCGCTACTTATAGTCTGTCGGCCTATGATCGTGGTTCAATCTTGACCGTTATATGGATATTACAGAGCAATTTGGTAAGAGAGTTAGACATTTTAGAAATCTTAGAAATCTTTCACAAGATCGGCTTGCAGAACTATCAGAATTACACCGTACTTATATTGGCTCAGTTGAACGAGGAGAAAGGAACATAACCCTCCTTAATGCTAAGAAAATAGCTAATGCACTATCTGTAAGCCTAGCTGAACTGGTAACTGATGATGACTGAAATAAAACTAGATCAAATCTTAGCAAAATATCAAAAGTCATTTGTTGCCAAGGTTTATGCAGAAGAAAATGAAGAACACGATATTTTAATGGATGTGTTTGGCATTTCTCCCATAATCAAAAAAGAAAATAAGCAGTATTGGGGACGTGAGCTAGGTATGTGTTGGCAATTGTTAGTTGTTGAAATATGTCAAACATATTGTAGTGGCTTTCAGCCAGCATTTAGAGTGGGTAGCGATGAACCATGTGACTTGATTGTTGATGGATACGCAATAGATACAAAATACCGTATTGGATCGGGAGATTCTGGAACACTTAAAAAGTTCAAATCTTACGGCCCACTACTTCGTACTCATAACTATGAACCAATTATTCTGATTCTCAGAGAAGATAATTTAGCCGCAGCTATTACGGCCTGTCTAGTTGGAACTTGGAAAGTTTATACTGGTGACGCTTCATTTGAATTTATACAAAGCATCAGCGGGTTTGATTTAAAATCATTTCTCACTGAAAGAGTGGGAGAATTCCCTGTAAACCGCTGAAATTATCCAGGCGTTTGTTAATTATTTCGATGTAGTCAGGTACTATTTCTACTCCAACATAACTAATGCCAAGTTCCTTTGCCGCCAGCAATGTAGTTCCTGAACCTGCAAAAGGATCGATGAGAATAGAGTCCTCCAAACGCGGCACAAATATTTCTACCAACTTTCTCATTAGGGCAATTGGTTTCACTGTGCAATGAACATTAAAATCTTCGGTTTTATCGCGTTGTATACCCTCTAAAATATTTGATTGAAAACCACCGAAATGATCTTTAGTGTAAAAAAGACCAGTACCGTACTCTAATAAAGTTTCGAGATAATTATTGACAAGTGGTTTTTGAAGCACACAAATTGCTTCCCATTCATTTCTCAGACAACTGTGCCAACCATCCCATTTCTCAGAATTTTCATATCCTTTCTTCTCCAACTGTTGCTTAATGTTGACACCTTTAGGAATGCCACTTGGTCTTTTATAAACAACGATATCTCTCGCATAGAATCCAGCACTTTCAAGTGCCACTTGTACGTGAGCAACAGTTCGCGTGCTGTTAAAAACTAAAACTGTCGCACCAGGTTTGCAGATCCGAAAAAGCTCCTCACCCCACTCGCAGCACCACTTCTCATAATCCAGAATGTTGTTGCGACTCCTTTCATACCATCTTTCGTTTCTGACTCCACCAGCTAAACCGCTGCCATAGGGAATGTTCTTGACAAGGGTTTTACTTTCTTTACTATTGATTCTTTCCATACGCCTTTGAATTTCTGAGTCATCCCATTTGTGACCAATAAATTCATAGTTATAAGGTGGATCGGTGATACAGGCAGAAACATAATTTTCTGGCAGTGACTTCATCACTTCACGACAGTCACCAATCAATACTTCATTTAAGGGAGGTTTTGTCATTTGTTGGAAAATTACTCAACATAATACTTATAGTACGCTTTCTAGTCCTGGATTACCGCAGTTTTTTCGTTATGTGCGATCGCACCTATGGCCTTTTTGGCGACTGAGGAGATTTTAGACTAGCGCGAGGTCAGGGATAGAGTCGGTGGTGTGGCATTGGGCGATGGAATAGCGATTTGTTAGGTTGCTGAATAATTTGCAGCACTCTTCAATAGTAGTGCCTTAATTTCCTCAATTGTAAGTGGTGGCGAACGTCGATGAATCATGGCATGGCAATTGGGGCATACAGGACGCAAATCTTGTACAGGATTAACCTCGTATTCTTCACCAATCTCAGAAAGCGGCCGAAGATGATGGATGTGAATAAAGCCCTCTCCTAATTCCCCAAACACTTTCCCAAAATTGAAACAGCAGACATAGCAAGTTGCGCCGTAGTGTTCAATACATTTTTGTCGCACAACTGGGTTGCGTTCATAGGCGTTGACTGATACTTTACAGACTGTTCCTTCTCGGAAAGTCGTAGATGGAGAAATTTCATCAGGAAATATTTCTGTCTCAAATGTCCAAATTATTTTGACAGGTGTGATATCTTCTACTTCTTCTGCGTTTCCAATCCCAGCAAAGATGAAGGGTTCTTTGTTATCTTCACGCCATAAAATATAGGTATCGCTATCTACACTTAACATGGACTGGATGGATGGATGATGTAATTGTGAAGTAGTTCTGCCATACCACTCCAGTCGATTTCCTACCCATTGATTGGCATAGTCATGACCTGTTCGTCCAGAGGTTCCAACGTTGCAAAAGATAAACCAAGCATTACCGTGACGAGCATATCCTGTAGCCCAGTTTCCTCCGTGAGTGTCTTCAGAAATTCCAATAATTCGATAAACATCACGTCTTGTATATCTATGCCCAATTTGAAATGAATATGACATCAATCCCTACCTTACCTGAAACACCTCACCAATTCGCTCGCAATACTGCTTCGACAGACAATGTATGCAACCTAACTAAATATTGACCAGCATTTCCGGTACAAACACATATTTCCTAGTACATTAGCACATATTTTATTTCCGGTAAAGTCTGATGCACCCTACAAGTTGAATTGACTTCAGTACCAGGAAAACCCTATCTTCATCAGACTACTGAATAATCATGCTGTCTCGACTCATGAATCCTTTTCTTTCCTTAACTCTTCCAGTTTAGTGAGTAGCTTTGCTAGTGGTATACTGAACTTAGTAAACTGGACAACTTCGCCTGTTGTCATCTCTTCTATTTCCATTGGTCCTTCAAAGGATTTAACTTTAAATTTCAGATCCTCCCAATTTTTGCCATATGTACTTTTGAAGTGAGCGGCTACCGCATATGTTGGGTGGGTAAACGATTCCTGTAGCTGACGAACATCGGTTTTTATACTATCTGCATCCATTATGTTGAGTATGCTAGTTCCAGCAGTTGTGATTCCTCCTCCCATAGACAGCAAGACGGGACCATCAGGAATTTGAAGCATAGGATTTATACCAGCTTTCCGAAGACTATCAATATCATTATCAGACCAATTAGAATCTAGCTCAATAACACGGTTTAAAGTGTGTGGAGCGAGAATTTCCGCCCAATTATCTTTGACAATTCTCAGTAAGTTTTGATTTGTAAATCCTCCACGATGTGGATGGATATCGATTAAATACATCCTTGCCGTATTGGAATCTGCAATAGCAAATAAGAGATCGCCTGTTCGTTTAACAAATTCGTTATGATTGGGATTAGAGTTAGTGCCTAAATGGAAGTGAAAGACTTCCCAATCGTAAAACATAAGGTCTTTGTAGTCTGGCTCATCGCTCTTTTTACTAAGATGAGGTTTTAAGTTTTGCCCAGACTCAGCTTTCTTGATGAATTGCTCCAAACCTAATCTAATCTCCGACCGAAGAGATTTTATTGCCAACTCGTTAGACTGCATCACAGTCCATTCAATAATTGGTGGTACTCTCCGCGCCAAGTTAAGAGATCGTATCAAAAGGGTATCAATATCTTCTTCTGGTGCTGGAGGATGCCCTAGCCTGGAAAGTTTTTGGGTAATCACTTCCTTAAGATCAGAAATAAAATTTATATGTGCCACTCTATCCTATCTCCCATAATATTCTCGACCCAACTAAGCGTTAACCCGCCAATGCGGACTCAACACTTGATATAATCCCAAAGTACCGTATCTTTTGTCTCCAGTCAAGTTCTAGTCAACAAAACTATCAAAACTTTCCCCCTCGATCGCCCAAACATCTCTTTATTGAAAAACTCCGATCGCCCTACGACACTCTAACCCAATTTTAAGGACTGAAGTCCGAACGATCAAACCTAAATTTGTCAAGTCTCCTACAAACAAAGAAACCCGATCGCACTTTGGGACATTCCCCCCGTGCAAACCGGGTTTATCGATGACTGAAAACTAAACTCAAGTAGTCTTCTTCTTAGTCGCCGTCGCAGTCGCCGCCTTCTTAGCAGTCGTTGTTTTCTTCGCCGCAGTTTCCGATTTCGCCGCAGTCGTTTTCTTCGCCGCAGTCGTCGTCTTCTTAGCAGTCGTTTTCTTCGCCGCAGTCTTCTCAGTTGCAGTCTCCGATTTCGCCGCCGCAGTCTTAGTTGACTTCTTCTTGCTGCTAGATTTACCGCCGCCCGACGCTTCCTTCGCTGCTAACAAATCCAGTGCTTTTTGTAAGGTGAAATTCTCCACAGATTCATCTTTAGACAAAGAAGCATTGATATCCCCGTGTTTCACGTAGGGCCCATAACGGCCGTCGTAAACATTGAGAAGCTCTCCCGACTCTGGATGCGCGCCCAATTCCTTCAAAGGTGTCGTTGATTTGCTGCCGCGGACGGCTTTCGGCTGCGATAATAACTCTAAAGCCCGATCGAGCATTATAGTCAAAATATCATCCGGCGGCTTGATCGATCGATAATCCTTACCAACCTTACCCTGGTCATGCACCACATAAGGCCCGTACATCCCCAAAGCAGCCTGCACCTTCGATCCCGTATCCGGGTGAGTCCCCAACAAGCGCGGCAGAGTCAGCAAGCTCACAGCCATCTCTAACGTCATGCTATCCTTGTCCGTCCCCTTCGGCAAAGAACTTCGCTTCGGTTTCTTGTTAGTTTCAGTAATTTCTCCTAACTGAACGTAGGGCCCATAACTACCAATCAGCACAAAAATCGGTTCCCCAGTTTCCGGGTGGAGTCCCAATTGTTCCGGGCCTTCAGTCTTTTGCTTTAACAGAAACTCGACTTGTTCCGGGTCTAAATCCGCCGGAGTCAAATCTTGCGGAATCGATGCTTTTACCGGGCCATCTTCGCTTTCCGCTTCCAAGTAAGCGCCGTATTTACCGATGCACACTTTAGCAGAAATATTCTCCAACACCACAGTTCGAGCAACTTTGGCATCGATTTGACTTTCCTGTTCTTTGACTTGGGTTTGAAGTCCGGTTTCCCCTCGATAAAACTTGTCCAAATACGGCAGCCATTTAGCCTCGCCGGTGGCAATTTCATCCAGGGTTTGTTCCATTCTGGAAGTAAAACCAGTGTCTACTAAATCGGGAAAATGTGTTTCCAATAAAGTTGTGACGGCGAAAGCGGTGAATGTGGGAATTAGGGCGTTAGCTATTAATTTGGCGTAACCTCGATCGACTATAGTGCCGATAATACTCGCATAGGTACTCGGACGACCCACGCCTTCACTTTCCAACATTTTCACCAGAGAAGCTTCGGTATAGCGGGCGGGAGGCTGAGTTTCGTGGCCAACTGCTTCCAAATCTTTGCAATTAGGTTTATCACCCACTTTCAGCGCCGGCAAAATCACCTCTTGGTCTTCCAAAGCCGCATCTGGGTCATCGGAACCTTCCACGTAGGCGCGCAAAAAGCCGGCAAAATCGATACGTTTGCCACTGGAACGGAAACCGGCATCTTCCACCAGAGTCAGTAGCGTGACGTGAGTTTGGCGCGCATCAGCCATTTGAGACGCGACAGTCCGCTTCCAAATCAAATCGTAGAGGCGGAAGTCAACGCCATCTAGTCCGGTTTGCTGCGGAGTCCGAAAACTGCTACCTGCGGGGCGGATAGCTTCGTGGGCTTCCTGAGCACCTTTGCTTTTGGTTGTGTATTTGCGCGGTTGGGGGCTGAGGTATTCGCTACCGTACAGTTCTTGGACACAATTGCGGGCGGCGGTAATCGCCTGTTCGGATAAATGTACCGAATCCGTCCGCATATAGGTGATAAAACCGCGTTCGTAGAGACTTTGGGCAATTCGCATGGTTTCCCGCGCCCCCAGCCTCAGCTTACGGTTAGCTTCTTGCTGCAAAGTCGAGGTCGTAAACGGTGGCGAAGGTTTACGGGTGACTGGCCGTTCTTCGAGATTGGTGACAGTCCAAGGCTTGTTTTGAATACGTGCGAGTAAAGCCCGCGCTTGTTCTTCGTTCAGCAAAAGTACGCGGCGGCCGGAGATAATCCCGCCAGTATTTTCATCGAAATCGCTACCGTTGGCAACTTTCACATTGCCGACTGTTACCAGTTTGGCGTCAAAGGAAACTTTGCCCTTTTCCAAACTGGCTTTCAAATCCCAGTAGCTACCTTGGCGGAAGGCGCGGCGTTCCCGTTCGCGGCATACCAGCAAGCGTACAGCGACTGACTGGACTCGCCCTGCGGACAAACCCCAAGCGATTTTCTTCCACAGTAGCGGAGAGAGGGTGTAACCTACGAGTCGATCGAGAATTCGGCGAGTTTCCTGGGCTTGTACGACTCGATTGTCGATATCACGACAGTGAGTCAAAGCGTCGCGGATAGCTTCGCGGGTGATTTCGTGGAATACCATCCGCTTGATGGGAACTTTGGGCTTGAGGATTTGCAGCAAATGCCAGGAAATGCTTTCGCCTTCGCGGTCTTCGTCAGTGGCTAGAATCAGTTCTGTTGCGTCTTTGAGGGCGTCTTTGAGTTCTTTGACAATTTTCTTTTTATCTTTGGGGATGACGTAGAGGGGTTCAAAGTCCGCATCCACGTTTACGCCGAGTTGCGCCCATTTTTCTCCTTTAACGGCTTCTGGTATTTCTTCGGCGGAGGATGGGAGGTCGCGCACATGGCCCATTGATGCCTCTACTCGATAGTTTGAGGGCAGGAAGTTGCGAATGGTACGGGCTTTTGTGGGAGATTCGACGATGACTAAGGTTGACATGGCATCTTTTATCAGAAAATTGGGTTGAAAACCCCGTCCTTGAGGACGGCTTTGTGTTTGAATGTATATACCGAGAGCAAACAACGGATATCTTGAGAGTAAAAGTCAGGCATGAGCCGGGGCCTCCAAACGATATAAACTGGTTTGTATTTGTACCGATGGATGGTCGGGAAAGGAAACTGTCTGGGCAATCAGAGCGTCAGGGATATGTAGTTACCCACATATCCAGATAGTGGGTGAAAAACCGTAAGGAAACAACCAGAAAATCTAAATCGTGAGGTTTAGAAGCTTTGCCCTTTTAGGGCGGAGTAATGTCACAGAGTGTATGTCGGATGTCAAGGCTTATGGGAAAAGTGATGGCTTATTTTCAAACTACCTTAATTTGTAAGTTATTGCCGATCGGGTCTCCGGTAACAAGCTGATGGGATTTTACTGCTGTCGGTGCAGAGGCTGGGAACTCTTGTCTCTGCAAGATGCACGGGCTGTCACCTGACTTTAGCAGAATTGGCAACTGGATGCTGAGACTGCTGGATGCGGGCGGATGGTTCCTGAATTTGAGATTTTAGATTTTAGATTGGGCAAGATTTGATGGTTTTCGCACAAAAAAGGCTAGAAGTGCGATCGAGAATTGGTCAAATAGTCGTAGCTTGCGGGGCGGGACGCCATCGCCAGAACAAGCTAACATCAGATATTCTGGGACGAATTCTTGATACCATTTTGGGAGCGCGTTATGATAATACTAGGCTTCAAAATATTTGATTAATAGAACAACCGCAGATGTCAGGCAGATAAACACAGATAAACGCAGATTTAAAGATGGGAAAGCGAATGAATGTCAGAGTTCTAAAATAATAGATGCGGAAACTATCTAAATAGAGGTTGATGTATGTCATTACACCCAATTAAAACAGAAACAGATTATCAGGAAGCCTTGGAAGAAATTGAATCACTGTTTGATGCAGCGCCCAATACCCAGGAATGCGATCGATTAGATATCCTCAGTACCTTAGTGGAAGCCTATGAGAAGGCAAACTTCCCCATTGAAATACCCGATCCAATCGCAGCAATTCAATATTATATGGATACCCGTGGATGGTCTCGTCATGATTTAGAGGTATGTCTTGGTAGTCAAGCTAGAGTCTCTGAAGTGCTATCTCGCAAACGTTCTCTAACCTTGGAGATGATTCGGAAGTTGAATCAACAACTGGGGGTTCCGGCTGAAATTTTGATCCAGCCATATCAATCGGTACAAACCTCTGCTTAAGTATCTCTGAAGTTATCCGTAGGGTGCGTCGCTATCGACAATTATAGCTATTGACAACGATTTAAGTGGCGACGCACCACACCAAATAGTAAAAGAGATAACTAAGGAATGAAAATTAAATAACTTCCACAAATTTGTGGGATGGGCGTCCCGCCCGTCTTGAACAGGCAGGATGCCTGTTCCACAATAAGAATGAAAATTGTAAGTTATTTAATTTGCGATC
>CASBQF010000387.1 GCA_949127775.1 Oscillatoriales cyanobacterium PMM_0080 | reverse complement strand
CAGCAGCCCAATCCCTAATTAACTATGACACTAAAAGAATTAGAACCGCAACTGCTTTCCCTAACTCCGCCTGAGAAAGCTCAAGCAATACAGATATTAGCTCAAAGTTTAGCCAACACCTGGCAAGGAATAGAAAAAACTCCCGGTACTGTTGGTGGTAATGCCAGGATTGCAGGGACTAGAATTTCTGTTTGGGGATTGGTAGAGTCTCGCCGATTAGGTGCAACTGATGCTCAACTTTTAGCAGATTATCCGCATCTTAGTGCTAGCGACTTGAACAACGCTTGGGCTTACGCTGAAGTATTTCCTGACGAAATTGAAACAGCAATTAAGTTGAATGATCTAGACTAATATTATTTCAGTGCCGATCGCACAAATAACGTAAAATGCTCAAAAGCAATCTTTATACTAGAATTTTATCCCCATGAGTGACCAACCGGAAAACAATCCAATTCTGACTCAGCAACCGGAAACGATTGCCAGTTTCGATGCAGATTCCGAACCAGCCGAAACTCTGACTGAAATCGCCCCAGCCGAAGATATTGTAACTGCTAATCCCGAACCAGCCGAAACTCTGACTGAAATTGCCGTCAGAGAAGATATTATAGCTACAACAAGCGAACCAGAAACTTTGCCAATAGCTGCCGAAATCTCACCAGCGACTATTGATTATGAAAATTACCCAACTCAACTAAATCAGACAACAATTCCCGAACCCCAAAAAACAGGCGTTTGGCGAATTTTAGCTGTTTTTCTCAGCGGAATGTTAGTCGGTTCTGTACTCAGTCTCGGCAGTTTAGTAGCGTGGAGAATGTATCAGGAAAGAGTCAATCTTCAAATCAAATTGCCCTCTGACGTACCACTTCCTGAAAGTCCTTCCCCAATCGCAACAGCGCCAGTTAATCGACTTCCCACGATTCCCCCCGCACCATTAACCGCCCTGTCACCGACAAGCCTACCGTCGCCCAATCCCACGCAAATTCCGTCCCTGTCTGGAGTACCCCAACTGGCATCTCCCTCACCGTCCTCATCTCCTGCTGCTGAAACTGCTGTTACTGAGCGAGTTAGCTTTGAACCAGGTGCTACGGGAGTTACTCTCACCAATACTTTGCCAGAAAACAAATCAAAGCGCTACATACTTGGATGCAATAGCGGCCAAAGCATGACTTTGAATGTTCAAGAAGGCACGGTTAGTGCAGCAATCACTGCTCCTAACGGCGAAAAAGTTGCTACTGTAAATAGCACAACTCCGTGGCAAGGTCAACTACCCAGTAGCGGTGATTATACTATTGAAATTTCTGGTGACAATAAAGCTAACTATGGAGTTAAAATTGAAGTAAAATAGTAATTCAGTCCTACCAATTGAATGGATCGTTGCATATATCTCGATCCCCCTAAATCCCCCTTAAGAAGGGGGACTTTGATCGGAATCTTGTCCCCCCCTTATTAAGGGGGGTTAGGGGGGATCAAATTCTATGCAGCCTCACAAAAAATTGGTGTCCCTCGTTCTAATCAATTATCAATTACCAATGATCGCACAAGTATCTCCAAGCATCTACGAAGCAAAGACTCAGGAAATTGCTAAAGAAATCCTTAAGGCAACTCAAGACAAAAAACGCTCCTTTCTCGGTCAACTACAAGACCAAATGCGTTGGGACGACAAACTGATGGATTGGGCGATGGCTAGCCCCGGACTCCGGGTGCAATTGTTTCGATTTATCGACTGTTTGCCAGCCCTCCGCAGCAAGCCCGAAATTGCCCGTCACCTGCAAGAATACCTGACTGCCGAAGAGGTAGAATTGCCGGAAGCTTTGAAAAAATTGCTCAGTTTTACTAACGCTGATTCGATTCCTGGACAATTGGCGGCGACAACGGTTGCGCCGGCTGTGGAAACTTTGGCGCACAAGTATATTTCTGGGGAAAATATCAAGCAAGTAGTTAAAACTTTAGAAGGGCTTCGCAAAAATAAAATGGGTTTTACAGTTGACCTTTTGGGGGAAGCTGTCATAACTGAAACTGAGGCGCAAGTTTATCTTAACCGCTATTTGGAATTGATGACGGAATTGAGCATCGCTGCTAAAAATTGGTCTCAGGTAGATGCAATTGACAAGGCTGATGGTGAAACTCTGCCGCGAGTCCAAGTATCTGTCAAATTAACGGCGTTTTATTCTCAGTTTGATCCTTTGGATGCTAAGGGTAGTGAGGAGAAAGTCAGCGAGAGAATTCGCCTATTGTTGCGTCGCGCGAAGGAGTTGGGTGCAGCAGTTCATTTCGACATGGAACAGTACGCCTACAAGACCCTAACTCTCAGCATTCTCAAAGACTTATTGTTAGAGGAAGAGTTTCGGACTCGCACAGATGTCGGTATTACAATGCAGGCATATTTGCGCGACAGCAAACAAGATTTGCAAGGCATTATTGCTTGGGCGAAATTGCGCGGGACTCCGCTAACAGTGCGTCTGGTAAAAGGTGCTTACTGGGATCAGGAAACTATCAAAGCGATGCAGAAAGATTGGCCGCAGCCAGTATACAATGACAAAGTTGCGACAGATGCCAACTTTGAAGCAATGACTCAGTTGTTGCTGGAAAATCATGAATATTTGTATGCTGCAATTGCTAGTCATAACGTTCGATCGCAAGCCAGGGCGATCGCCATTGCCGAGACTCTCAATATACCACGTCGCCGCTTTGAAATGCAAGTATTATACGGCATGGGCGACAAATTGGCTAAGCTTTTGGTCGATCGCGGTTATCGCGTCCGAGTCTACTGTCCCTACGGCGATTTGCTCCCAGGCATGGCCTATTTGATCCGCCGATTGCTGGAAAATACCGCCAACAGTTCCTTCATTCGGCAAAGTTCCGAAGAAATGCCGATCGAACAATTGTTAGCCGCACCAGTCGCCAATGGCAATGACCAGCTAGTTTACACCAAAGTATTTCCGAATGTCGCCGATACAGACTACGCCAATACCGAACTCCGCAAACAAGCAGAAACCGCCATCAAATCAGTACGGGGAATCCTCGGACAAACCTATTTACCCTTAATTAACGGCGAATACCAGAACACAGAAACCAGCGTCAATTCCCTCAATCCTTGCAACCCCACAGAAGTAGTCGGCAAAATCGGATTACTTTCGGAAGAACAAGCCAAACAAGCCCTGCAAGCAGCCAAAGATGCCTCTCTCGGTTGGCGAAAAACCCCCGTCAGACAGCGGGCTGGCGTATTACGAAAAGCCGCAGAATTGATGGAACAAAGACGGCACGAACTGTCAGCTTGGATGGTGTTTGAAGTTGGCAAACCAGTCAGAGAATGCGATGCCGAAGTTTCCGAAGCCATTGATTTTTGTCGCTACTACGCCGACGAAATGGAACGGTTGGAACAAGGGCAAAATTACGACATAGCTGGCGAAAACAACCGTTATAGCTATCAACCACGCGGCATTTCCTTGATTATTTCACCTTGGAATTTCCCCCTAGCAATTCCTGTGGGCATGACCGTTGCATCCCTAGTAGCTGGGAATTGTACCTTGCTCAAACCTGCGGAATTTTCATCAGTAATTGCTGCCAAGATTACTGAAATCTTGGTCGATGCAGGCATCCCCAAAGGCGTATTTCAATACGTGCCATGCAAAGGTTCAACGGTAGCCGCTTATATGGTGAAACATCCCGATGTTCACATGATTACTTTCACCGGTTCTCAAGAAGTTGGTTGCCGCATTTATGCCGATGCTGCGATTTTGCAACCGGGACAAAAACACCTGAAACGAGTCATTGCGGAAATGGGTGGTAAGAATGGCATTATTGTCGATGAAAGTGCAGATTTAGACCAAGCTGTGGCGGGCGTTGTTTATTCAGCGTTTGGATATAGCGGGCAAAAATGTTCTGCTTGTTCGCGAGTGATTGTGGTCGAATCGGTATATGATGTTTTTGTGGAAAGATTAGTAGAAGCCACGCGATCGCTCAACGTAGGCATTGCCGAAAATCCCGGCACTCAAGTCGGCCCTGTAATCGATGCCAGCGCCCAATCTCGCATCCGTGAATACATCGAAAAAGGCCGCGCCGAAGCTAAAATTGCTTTGGAAATGTCCGCGCCCGAAACCGGCTATTTCGTCGGCCCAGTGATTGTCACGGAAGTATCGCCGACTGCAACTCTCGCCCAAGAAGAAATTTTTGGCCCGGTTTTGTCGGTGATTCGGGCAAAGAATTTCAATGAAGCGATTGCGATTGCTAACGACACGAATTTTGCCTTAACCGGCGGATTGTATTCTCGCACACCTTCGCATATCGATCGGGCAAAAGCCGATTTTGAAGTCGGAAACCTGTACATAAATCGCGGCATCACAGGCGCTGTCGTATCCCGCCAACCCTTCGGAGGATTCAAACTTTCGGGAGTTGGTTCCAAAGCCGGCGGCCCGGATTATTTGCTACAATTCCTGGAACCTCGCACGATTACTGAAAATATTCAGCGTCAAGGTTTTGCACCGATTGAAGGAGTAGACGATTAATCATTAGTCATTAGTCATTAGTCATTAGTCATTAGTCATTAGTCATTAGTTATCAACTGCCGACTAATGATTAATAACTATAAGTAATATAGCGGTTCTCAAAAAAGTGAGGTATGCCCGATGCGCTGTTTGGCCTATACCCGATGCCCGATGCCCGATGCCCAGTCGTACCTCATCTTTCTGAGAAAGGCTATAAGTTGTATTAATCAATGAGTTTTAAATTTTTCCGAAATTGGTTGACTTTCCCACTTATTATTGTATTAGTAATCGGTATATTTTTTCGGTTCACAAATCTCGATCGCAAATTCTACTGGATCGACGAAACCTATACTTCGCTGAGAATTTCTGGCTACACCGAAGCCGAAATGCTCAAAAAAACTTCGTACCAGAAAATAACCTCGCTCTCAGATTTACAAAAATATCAGCAGATAAATCCCGATCGCAATTTAACTGACACGCTACATTCTTTAGCAAAAGAAGACCCCCAACACCCACCAACTTATTACATACTAGCACGATATTGGGCGCAATGGTTCGGCACTTCAGTCACAGCAATGAGAAGTTTAGCAGCCCTAATTAGCTTGCTAGTATTTCCTGCTATTTATTGGCTAGCTTGGGAGTTATTTGAATCCTCTGCTGTGGCTTGGATGGCGATCGCAATTTTCGCCATTTCTCCCTACCATATCCTGTTCGCCCAAGAAGCAAGACAGTACAGTTTGTGGACTCTCACTACTATTTTATCAACGGCGGCCCTGTTGCGAGCAACGCGCGCTACCGACGAAAATCAAAGCCCAATTAGGCTGGTTTATCACTGGACAATTTACGTACTCGCGACAGCAATGGGATTTTCCACCCATTTGTTATTTGTCTGCGTCGCTGCGGCTCATACAATCTATATCACCATCATTGCGAACTGGCGCGATATTAAAACATTTATTCCATATTACGTGGCAGCTTTATTAGCATTTACCATCTCCATCCCTTCTCTAGTAAATGCTGTAGAAAGATTCGATCAAATTAGAAGTACAACAGTATGGGCACAACAGACAAATCTCTTAAGATTAGTTACTAGGTGGGTTGGTTCCGTCACCATCGCATTTTTTGATATCGGCATTGATGGCAGTGCTAATAGTGCACAATTAGCGTTTCTAATTCCCGTGAGTCTAATTATCCTAGCTTTAGTTGGATACGCAATTTATTTTCTGTGCAAGCAAACACCAACAGGAGCGTGGTTGTTGATATTGTTAGTGATTGCCACAACTGCTTTGTTTTTAGCAGTACCTGATATATTTCAAGGTGGCAGGCGATCGACAAATCCGCGATATTTAGTGCCTTGTTATGTGGGAATCCAACTAGCAGTTGCTTACCTGTTGTCTACCAAACTTAGCCCGAATCTCGATAATTCTAAGGAACAAAAATGGTGGAAGGTAGCTATAATAGCACTGTTTTCGGCTGGGATTATATCGGCTGGAGTTAGTTCTGGGGCCGATAGTTGGTGGAATAAAGGCAGCGGTTGGTTGCGCGCCGACTTGGAAGTAGCAAGAATAGTTAATGCAGCCAGCAATCCCCTGATCGTTAGTGATACGAATATCGCATACATCATGCCTTTAAGTCATCGGCTACAACCAAAAGTCAAACTGCTAATAGAACCCCGCTGTTACACTTCTTGCTACCAAAATCGAGAATTCTTACGGAAAAAACCAGAACTCCCGAAAATTCCCGGCGGTTTCAGTGAGTTGTTTTTGTACAGACCGTCCTCAGCTTTGCGATCGGCAATTCAACAGCAAAACTATCAAATAGCTCCGGTTGACGCTAATGCTGAGCTGAATCTCTGGAAAATTAGCAAGAAATAAACAACTGACTACAAATCAGGTTTTTGGTAGTATGTTGTAATACCAATTTAATGTGAAGTTGCACATATCTCGATCCCCCTAAATCCCCCTTAAGAAGGGGGACTTTGAACGGAATCTTGCCCCCCCCTTATTAAGGGGGGTGCCAGGGAGATCGGATTCTATGCAGCCTCATAAAAAATTGGTATAAGTGTAGTTCAATAGGGCTGCTTTTCGCGGTAAGCTAGAAATTAAGCATCAAAAAATAACATCAAAAATCTAAAATGACAGTCACTGAAACCTCCAACATTCGCAAACTGCTGTGCGATCCAGACTTAGGGCTGATACCTCACCTAGAAAAGTCCTTGAAAGACTTGCATTCATCTGCGATCGCCGCTGGAGAGAAATTTAAGGTAGAACCTTATGATATAGAACTCAATAACTGCCACACCCAGAAGCATCCTAACGACCAAAAACCCCTTGTCACCCAGTCAGTGTTAATCAGAATTCCCCTGACTGGGAAAGTTGAAGATAAGATGGAACTCTATCTAATCGCCACTGAGTTGCAGAACCAAATCGACTTCAAAATTATTGACTGGAGTGCCTTAGAACGCCGCCAATACGACATTCAGGGCATCCCTTTAAAGCAGCCAATTACCAAAATAAGCGGCGAGATGAATTACAACTTAGTATTCGATCGACCAAGCTACTGCTGTATTACTCTGTGCCGCCAATTTGATATAACTTACGCTGCCAATTTTTAGTTTGACTGGTAGGATCGGGTTTGACGATATTTAGGTGAATTAACAATCTCAATTCTGAAGGCAAAACTTATATCAATTCCGGCTGCGCCGGAATGATATTGAGGAGACGGCAGTGCCGTGTCCCTACAAGATTATTTTGGGTAGGGAGACGGCATTGCCGTCTCCAAATTTCGGCTCTAATTCCCTATTACCAATTAATTCAAACCGATCGATTGGCAGTTTCCGCCAGAATCCTCTTAATTTGGGCAGCAGTTAGATTCGGATTGGCCTGTAACATCAAAGCTACCACCCCAGCTACGTGCGGCACTCCCATAGAAGTACCAGCAAAATATCGATAGGGAATCCCTGGTTGAGAAAGCGGTACAGTAGAATAAATGTCGCCAGAATCCGCCCTGCCGCCGTCGCCGCCCGGAGCAACAAAATAATTTAGCACCTCCGCTCCAGCCCGGTTAGAAAAATCTGCAAATAAGCCATTCCGGCTAACAGCACCGACAGCAATTCCGACCTCATTAGCAAACCGAGCCGGATAATCTACTTGCGGGCTAGCATCATTTCCGGCGGCCGAAATTACGATCGCACCTTTAGCTTCAGCAGCTCGAATCACACTCAATTCGTCGTTGTTCAATTGTTGGCCACCCAAACTGACATTAATCACCCTTGCGCCGTTGGCCGCCGCATAAGCGATCGCATTAATTTCATCCCTAATTTTCCCCACCCCGATGCGATTGAGTATTTTTAAAGGCATAATCTTCGCAGTCGGAGCTGTTCCAGTAATCCCAACCCCATCTCTTTTTGCAGCAACTAAACCCGAAATATGAGTGCCGTGATTATTATCATCCATCGGGTCATTATCGCCGCTCACAAAATCCCATCCCCGGAAATCATCTACAAAGCCATTGCGATCGTCATCAACACCGTTGCTAGCTTTATTTCTACCTGCTGCATCAATGCCAGTTTCCCCCGCATTGCTCCAAATATTCCCCGTCAAATCGGGGTGATTGTAGTCAATGCCGCTATCGATAACTGCTACTACAATGCCGTCTCCAGTCAATCCTTTCGCCCAAACTTCTGGAGCTTTAATTAAGTCTCTGCCCCACTCGTCGCCGCCCAAATCGGGAACATCAGGAAAAGTTGCAGTACCTTGAGCAGCAGCGACTGCGGCGGCCGCATTCACCAAACCGAACCCAAAGCGAGTGTCAAAACCGGGTAAGTTGCTGGGATTGTTAGGAGAAATAGTTGCAGGAGTTGCAGACAGATTTAGGGTAAAGTTGGTACTGCCTTGAAATTGATAAATTCGGACGTAGTAAGTTCCGGCTGCTAAACCATTGATGTCGATCGACTCCGGCGACAAACCCGGTTCTTGAGCATTCGCGATAATATCGGTAAAGTCAATGGAATTGTCGCCGTTGATATCTTTAATTAAAGCAACGTCAACATCGGCCGTCAAACCGCTGACAGTTAGTTTAAAGTCGCTATTTGCCGGCAATGTAAAGCGGTAAAGGTCATCTGGCTTGGCGTTGCTAACCGAGTCTGCGATCGTTTGAGTGCCGCTCAAAACGCCTAAATCGCGGGCTTGGCTGAGTTGGTTGCCCAATACGGCACTTGCAGAGATGAACTTACCGCTGAGGTTTTGTGGAGATGCGTTGGCGACTAAGCCTAAAATAGCACCGGATTGGCGGATTTTAATTAATGTATTGGCAGTGCCGGAAACTGCTTCTAAAGTGAGGTCAGATTCGGTGAGATTGTCGGTGAGTCCGATCGAATCCACAAAACTGTTAAAGTCAGTAATCAGGTCTGCGACAGCGGGATCGGAGACAGCGGAGTCGCTGCGAAGGACAAAAATATCCGGGCCCAAACCCCCTGTCAGCGTATCTTTGCCCCCATCGCCTACTAAAACGTCGCTACCGCCACCGCCGTTGAGTAAGTCAGCTCCCTTGCCGCCCTGTAAGGTATCGTTGCCGGAATCGCCAAATAGGAAGTCGTTGCCGACACCGCCGTTAAGCAAGTCATTTCCGACACCACCGAATAGTGTATCGGAATTACTGCCGCCGAGAAGGCGATCGTTACCATCATCACCGTTGAGGCGATCGGCATCCGAGGAACCGACAATAAAATCGTTACCTGCGAGGCCAAAAAGTCCGTTAGGATAAGGAGTTAAAAAGCCCGGAGTTAAGGCGAAACTGTTGGGGCTATCATCTAAAAGATAGGAACGACCGTCAGGGCTCGGGCCAATCATAAAAATTTACTCCTTAATTGCGATCGATCTAAATTTTAGATTTAAAATATGAGATTGTGGTTAAGAAATCAATAATCCCAAATTCACGCATCAGGATTCAGAAAATGGGAAACCAAAATTTACATCGAATTCAGAATTTTTTCCAGCTTGCAAAATCCCGTATCCAGCCTTATTTGCGCTATTTGATTTTGGGCGGAACATTTTTATTTATCGCCCAAGCTTTTGTCACTCACTGGCGAGAAGTCGCGAATATCCAAATTCGAGCCGAAAGTTTTCCATTGCTGGCGATCGCCCTCGGCATCACTTTACTGTCTCTAATTTTTGTCGGCTGGGTATGGATGCTGATTTTGCGGGAATTTCGCCAACGTGTAAATGCTGTGTGGGCGATTCAAGTTTTTCTCAAAACTAATATTGCCAAGTATTTGCCGGGGAATATTTGGCATTTTTGGGGTCGAATATCGGAGGCAAAAAAGGCAGGCATTTTGCCCAAAGTTGCTACTCTCAGCGTGTTGTTGGAACCGCTACTGATGGCTTCGGCAGGCGTTTTGATTGGCTTGCTGTGTTTTGATAAAATTAATTGGTGGTTGCGGCTTGTGGGTTGTGCTGCTATTTTGATTGGCATTCATCCTCAAACTCTAAATCCGATCGTCCTATTTGTAGAGAAGTTGAAGTTAAAGAAGCAGAAGGGGGAAAATTCTCAGGTTGAAGAGGCTGCGGGCGATGGCTTACGCCCCGCTTCGCTACGACCTATTTTGCGTTTAGGGTCTAGCTCCAACATAGCGAAAAAAATATCGAGTGTCAAGTCTAATCGCCAAATTAATTTACCAATTAAACGCTATCCTTTAGTGCCGTTAATTGGACAAATGTGTTTTATCGGATTGCGGGGAAGCGGTTTTGTGCTAACTGTGATGGCTTTAAATCCGGTGAATTTCCTCGATATTCCCAACTTATTCGGTGCTTTTTGTTTTGCGTTTGTGGTGGGTTTAGTTGTCCCTGGTGCACCGGGAGGAATGGGAGTATTTGAAGCAACGGCGATCGCCCTTTTGTCCGATCGCTATTCTACGGGTATAATTTTGAGTTCAGTGGCTTTGTATCGGATAATCAGTATTCTGGCGGATGTTGCGGGTGCTGGTTTGGCAAAGATCGATCGATCGCGCGATCGGTTTATGTAGGGGCGGTGGATGGTGTAGGATTAATTATCTCGCAGTCCAGTTGCTTGTAAAAGTTGGTTTGCCAAAACCAGATTTTGTTCTGACAGGGACGGTATCGGGTCTCGATCGTAATCGATGCGATAATCATAGCCCGCGCGATCGTAAACACCTGCGAACAATTCTGGTAAATTCACAATAGGTTCTACATCTTCCTCGCGCAAGGGAAGTAGAAACACAGGTAGAGAATCGCTCAGATTAAAAGCATAAAGTTCAGCAAGGGGACGGCGATTACTGCGACTGACTAAAACGCGATAATCGCTTTGAATGGAATTGTTAAGTACGGGCATAGGCTCCCCTTTTCGCAGCAAGTCGATTTCAACTAAATGGGTTAAGCTACCTAAAATACTCTGGCGTTTTTTGAGATAAGTAATTCTGCCATCTCCACTGCGTTTGTTGACTGGAGAAAGAATTTCAATTGCGGTGACAACTTGTCTAGTTGCCATTTCTCGTACTTCTAGGTAAGTCTGTTTGATTTTTTCAGAAGCGGGCACTTTGACGGTAGTGGGAACTGTTAGGGTGGCAATGGCAACTGAACCGGTAGGAACATCGGGGCTATTGGGTTGACGTTTGATGGCTACATCAGGAATACCTACTAAAAGCGAGTCATCGTTATTGTCATTGGTGTCGTCAATTTGATAGATGCGTTTTTCAATGGCTATCTCATATTTGGGGCGAATTTGAGGCATGATGTAGTCAGCGATCGCAATAATTAATCGATTGTGAGTTTCCTGCCAAAAATCGGGGTGCTCTAAGTAGGGGTTCATTCCGGGAAAGGGTGAGGGCATAGGACTTTATTGGGATTTGTTGATTTTAAAATCATTTTAGCACTGGGTAAATTTTGCGATAATGGCGATCGCCCTGCTGTCCGATCGCTATTCTACGGGTATAATTCTGAGTGCGGTGGCTTTGTATCGGATTATCAGTATTCTGGCGGATGTTGCGGGTGCTGGTTTGGCTAAGTGCGATCGCGCGGGCACAGTTAAAAAAAGAAAACCCGGCGGTTGAAACCGCGTCTATACAGACAAAACCCAGATGGTGGGCGGGTTGAAGATTACGTTGTTTTATTAAGTCCGCGCACCATCCAGACATCGTTTGTATAGACGCGGTTTCAACCGTACGTCCGATCTGTTTATTTGCGAATACGATATGGGATTAAAGCATTTTTTCCAGAAATTGCTTAGCCCGATCGCATTTCGGGTTACTAAAAAACTCCTGGGGCGGCACATCTTCCGCCACCTTTCCCCCATCGAGAAACAAGATGCGATCGGCGACTTCCCGCGCAAAACCCATCTCGTGAGTCACAATTGCCATTGTAATCCCCGTCTGCGTCAAAGCTTTCATTACATCTAACACTTCTTTCACCATTTCCGGATCGAGTGCAGAAGTCGGTTCATCCATCAGCAAAATTTCCGGTTCCATAGCCAAGCAGCGGGCGATCGCCACCCGCTGTTTTTGACCCCCAGAAAGCTTAGAAGGATAAACCTCCGCCTTATCCGACAAACCGACTTTTTCCAGCAATTCTAAGCCCTTCAGACGCGCCTCATCCGATTCTACGTGCTTCACCTTTAGAGGCGCATAGGTGACATTTTGCAGCACCGTCATGTGCGGAAACAAGTTAAATTGCTGAAACACCATCCCCACTTTTTGGCGTATTTTCATAATATCCGCCTTCGGCAAAGTGATATCTACGCCGTCAATGTAAATCTGTCCTGAAGTCGGAACTTCCAGGAGATTCAAACAGCGTAAAAAAGTAGACTTACCGCACCCCGAAGGGCCGATAATGGCGATCACTTCTCCTTTCTGAATCTCCGTGGTGATCTCGCGCAAAACCTTAAGATTGCCAAAAGATTTATACAGGCGATCGACCTTAACTGCTACTTTGGAGTCTGCGTTCGAGTACATTGGCCCCCCAAGTTAAACTAAGCACCATCAAATAATAAATTACGCCGACAAATATCAAAGGTTCAAAGTAAATATACTTTTCTGCTCCCACAATTGTAGCGCGGCGCAGCAAATCTTCTACGCCGATTACCGAAACCAAAGCTGAATCCTTCAACAAAGCAATACTTTCATTCACCAATGCAGGCAAAATATTTTTCAATGCTTGCGGCAAAATAATATCGCCCATCATTTGTTTGTAGGGAACGCCAAGGGATTCTGCGGCTTCTTTTTGACCTTTATCTACGGCTTGAATTCCGGCGCGGATTGTTTCGGAAATATAAGCCCCAGAATTCAGGAAAAAAGTAATCACGCCAGCTTGCAGCGCCGATATATTGTAGCCCGTAAGCTGCGGCGTTGCAAAATAAACTAAAGTTAACTGCAAAATTAGCGGCGTCCCTCGAAAAACCGAGGTGTAAGCAGTAGCAAACCAGAACAGCGGTTTAATGCTAGAAATCTTAAACAGAGACAGCACGATTCCCCAGAGAAATCCCAGAAATGCTGACAGCAAGGTAAAGGTGAGCGTTACCCAAATCCCGGACAAAATATAAGGCAAACTCGGCACAATTTTGCCAAAATCTAACCCAAATTTGGGTGCTACCGCAGGCTGATTTGCTGTAGTAGGTTCTGCTTGCGCGATCGGGCGAGAGAACCACTTATTAGCTAATTCCTTAATTTTACCGCTGGCTTTCATTTGCTGGAGGACTCGGTTGAATTCTGGAACTAATGTCGAACCCTTGCCAAAGGCGATCGCCGAACCGCTTTCTTCGGTATTCGGAATTGTATTAAATTCTAAGTCTGGGTTGGCTGCTGCATAACCTTTAGCGACAGTATCCTCGATTACTCCCGCCGCGATCCGCTGCGCTTTTATTTCTTGAATTATATCAGGAATCTTGTTGAGAGGAGCCGCTTGCACCCCAGCCATTTTTTTCACAGATTCCTGTTGAATGCTTCCGAGTTGAACCCCTACTTTTTTCCCAGTTAAGTCTTCAGCTTTGGTCAAATTGCTGCCTTTTTTGGCGACAATTGTATTTTGAGCTTCGTAATAAAGGTCAGAAAAATCTACATTTTTTTTCCTTTCGGCTGTGGGAGTCATTCCCGCCATCACTAAATCGGCTCTTTTTGCCTGCAAAGCGGGAATTAAGCCGTTAAAATCCATGCCGATGACTTTCAACTCGTAGCCCAATTCTTTAGTAATATATTTGGCAATATCGATGTCAAAGCCGATGATTTCGTTGCCGCTAACCGCCGTATCTTTAAATTCATAGGGCGGGTAGTCTGGGGAAGTCGCGAGGGTTAAAGTTTTGTTGGCTTGGGCGTAACTGGCGATCGCAATTAAGCTCAAGGCGATCGCGATCACGGCCACTAGCATCGATCGCAATTTTAAACGTTTCATGTCCAGCATTAAAAAATCCCTAGAAAACAAAATACGCCAAAATTCGCAATTACTACAGCATTTTCCAGGTAAATCAAGTACAAAAAATTGGTTTGTCTAGGGGCTGGTGTTGGGCCTTTTGCCCGCTCCGGGTTTCTGATGTGTACTCGCTCGACCTGGAATCTGCTATAAGTCACCATTGTCAAGACAGATGTTATACCATTCTTATTCTAAAAAATCACGAATACCAACCTAATTTTGCCAAGGTGTTCTCTGTTATCAAAAAAATAGGTTTATGAAAATCTTGTGAAAAAATTCGCTTTAAAGAAGTAGGATTATCTATTGACAGGGCTGGACTTTTTGTGGTATATTTTAGATAATGGAAGTGGTAACTTAAATTTAAAAATTGCCACCACTCCCATTATTAAATTGTACTTTATCCAGCGCCAAAAGTCAAGCATTTTACCCTAAAAAAAAAGGCGATTTTTTTTTAATCTCAGTCAAAAAAATTAATTCGCCCCCATGATTAATTCTCCCTTCCCTTCAATCACTTCGCCAATTTCAAAAGCCGCAATGCCCTGAGATTCAAACCATTTAACAGCCTGTTCTACTTCTCGGCGATCGAGCAACAGGACAAATCCAATCCCCATATTGAAAGTATTGAACATATCTGCGGTGGCAACTTTGCCAGATTCAGCAATCCAGTCAAAAATTGGCAAACTTGGCCAGCTATTAGTCTGAATTTTGACAGATTGATTGACAGGCAAACAGCGGGGCAAATTCTCCGGCAAACCGCCGCCGGTAATGTGGGCCATGCCGTGAATTTCTAAACCGCTCTTAATTGCTTCGAGGACTGATTTCACATAGATTGTAGTGGGAGTCAAGAGGACTTCTCCTAAACTTTTGCCACCTAGTTTTTCGGGTTGGGAATGCCAGTCAAAACCCAAATCGCCTGCAATCTTTCTGACTAAACTAAAACCATTGCTGTGGACGCCCGAACTCGCCAGCCCGATCGCGACATCTCCGACTTTAACCCGCGAACCGTCTAACAACTTGCTCTTTTCGACAATTCCCACGCAAAAGCCAGCCAAATCGTACTCTCCGGCTTGGTAAAAACCGGGCATCTCCGCAGTTTCCCCGCCCAACAAAGCACAGCCAGCTTGTTTGCAACCATCCACAATGCCAGCAACCACAGCAGCTAATTGTTCGGGATTTAACTTTCCCGTCGCCAAATAATCTAGAAAAAACAGGGGCTCGGCACCGGATGTCAGCACGTCGTTGACGCACATCGCTACCAAGTCGATGCCTACTGTGTCATGCCGATCGAGCTCGTGGGCCAATTTCAACTTAGTTCCGACACCATCGGTGCCCGAAACCATAATCGGCTCTTTTAAACCCTCTGGGACGCTGAAAAACCCGCTAAACCCGCCAAATCCGCCTAAAACGCCCGATCGATGGGTGCTCTTGACCATACTGCCAATGCGATCGACAAAAGCTCTGCCCGCCTCAACATCCACACCTGCTTCTCGATAATCCATAAGTCCGCCAAATCGATTTGTAAGTTTTAGTTTATTGCCATAATGGTTAAGACTTAACCGTCAACACTAGACTTATTGCATAAATCTTTGATTGATCGGGAAACCGCAGATGTCAGGCAGATAAACGGAGATAAACGCAGATAATTTCCAAAATTGAGAGCGAATGAAGGTAATCTTGCCTACTTGACAAACAGCTTTTTTTAGACTAGCAATTCGGAATCCACAAAATAGAATATTTTTTTGTAAATTTTTGTAAACTTTTCTGGAATTACTGAAACGGCTGTAAGCACTGGAATTGAAGGGTTTTATGATACACAGTCTAGAGAAGATTTGATGAAGATTTGGTGGAATTGGCGATCGTAGCGATCCCCAACCGCAAAAGTTTGTGGTAATCTATGGCAGTTCGTGAACAAAACACAAATTGCAAATCGAGCATGAGTTGTCAAAGATCAGGGAAGGTTCCACAATTTTTTTTGGGGGCTGAAGCATTAAAGCAAAAATGCACCTGGATACTTTGGTTTGACTTGCGGGGGAATGGCGAAGGGCAAGCAGAGAGAAATCTGGGAAACCCTCTAGTCATTAGACTAATCCTCCAATCTCGATCGGCAATGGCTTTCACAAAAATGGACGTATGAAGGAAAAATTTGTTGGTGGTCTACTCGCTATCCTGTTAGTTCCTGTGGTAGGAACGGCATCTTCTTGTCACGCACAAGCAACAACAGATGTCGTCAAGCAAAACTCTCAGGCTCAGAAGCAAGTAATTGCCACCCAACCGTCCCCGCAGTTAAAGACGACTCGGGTAGAAGCACAAAAAGTCGGACAGTACCAAGCAAGGGCTGAAATTGTCCAAGACTCGATCGTCAAAATCCAGCCCCACGAATTGGGCGGGCGACAAGCAGCGACAGTTTATGTGCGAAACATTCCAGTCATCACCTTTCTGAACCCAAGTCCCGAAACAAATACCAAAATCGGCAAAACTGGCGACAGCAAAGCCGATGCTAGCAGTCAGTCAAAGGTAGCGGGTGCGAAAGAAGATCCCAAAGCCGGAAACATTGCCAGCAACTCTAGCAACCAAGAACCAGATCCAGTGTGGCGGGCATCAAGCTTAGCAGCAAGACTCAACCAGCTAGCCCGCAACAACATCGATCCGAACAGCATTACCGTGAAGTGGGAAAAAGGCGATCGCTACATGATCCAAGCAAACGGCGAGGACTTGGTAAGTATCAACGCCGAAACGATCCTGCCCGACACCACGAGCGACTTTAGCCGAGATGCTCTGCAAGTAACCAATCGTCTCCGCAGGCTTCTGGGCAACGCTCCACCCCTGCAAGAAGTAGCAGGTCAACCCCAACGAGAGGCCCCCTTGCTGTCTCTGGGGCCAGTTCAAGTGCGGCTCAGTGGCTGGGCTTCGTGGTACGGCCCAGGATTTGACGGCAACCTCAGCGCCAGCGGCGAGCGTTTCAACCAAAATGCCTTGACCGCAGCCCATCGCCACTTGCCCTTCGGCACCCTAGTCATGGTGAGAAATCTCGACAACGGCCGCTCTGTAGTCGTCCGCATTAACGATCGCGGGCCCTACGTGGGCGATCGACTAATTGACCTATCTGCCGGCGCGGCCAACGTGCTGGGAATGATGAGCAGCGGCGTTGCGAGAGTCGAAATCGAAGTAATCGAACCGAAGCAGCAAACAACTGTGGCACGGTGAACGGGTAAACTAAGGCAAAATACAGACGAATGCCTTCAGGAGTTAATCTGTGCGCCTGTTTACTACGATTGCAGCCCTACGCTGCTACTTAAATTTACAAAAGTCTGCGGCATCGCCTTTACAAATCGGTTTAGTGCCGACAATGGGAGCTTTGCACAGCGGACATTTGAGCTTAATCCAGCGGGCTAGACAAGAAAATGCGATCGTGGTGGTTAGCATTTTTGTCAACCCGCTGCAATTTGGGCCGAAGGAGGATTTTCAAGATTATCCTCGCGATTTGGAGCAAGACAGGCTGCTGTGCGAACAAGCAGCCGTTGATGCGATTTTTGCTCCCTCAGCAACGGAAATGTTCGGGAACCAAGGGGTCTATCGCTCTGAAACAGAGAAAACCGCCCAAAAACAGATAGAGATTCAGCTTTCATCCTTAACTCAAGTAGTGCCGCCGCCGGCGATGACATCGGTGTTGTGTGGCAAGTCAAGGCCTGGTCATTTTCAGGGCGTCGCGGCAATTGTGACCAAACTTTTGAGTTTGGTGCAGCCGACAAAAGCTTATTTCGGTCAAAAAGACGCGCAGCAGCTAGCAATTATCCGCAAGCTAGCTGTTGATTTTAACTTGCCTGTCGAGATTGTCGGTTGTCCGATCGCCCGCGAAGCATCAGGACTGGCAATGAGTTCTCGAAATCAGTATTTAACAACAGAGCAAAAACAGCAAGCCTGCGTACTCTACCGCGCCCTGCAACAAGCCTCAAAAACTTTTGCTTCAGGCAACCGCATCGCAGCGGCAGTCATCGCTGTAGCCCGCGCCGAAGTCGCTGGAGAACCCGAAATTAAGCTCGAATATGCGGAACTCGTCGATCCCGACACTTTGACACCGTTGGAGGTTGTAGAGACATCGGGACTATTAGCTGTAGCAGCCAGAGTGGGTTCTACTCGGTTGATTGACAATATAATTTTGAGAAACCGCCGCCCAATTGTGGCGATCGACGGCCCAGCGGGAGCAGGCAAATCGACTGTAACTCGGCAAGTAGCAAAAGTTCTGGGCTTGTGTTATCTGGATACCGGCGCGATGTATCGGGCGCTGACTTGGCTAGCATTGAAAACAAACACGCCGATGTCCGACGAATGTGCGATCGCCGAATTGATCGGTTCCAGCTATTTAGAATACAATCTCGATCCGGCATCTTTGAGCCTGAAGATTAACGGCGAAGATGTAACAGAGGCAATTCGCAGTTTGGAAGTGACATCGCGCGTCTCAGAAATGGCGGCGCTTTCGGTTGTGCGAGAGTTTCTGGTGGATGAACAGCGACGCTGTGGCATCGAAGGTGGAATTGTGGCAGAAGGCCGCGATATCGGCACTAACGTGTTTCCCGATGCGGAATTAAAGATTTTTTTGACTGCTTCGGTACAAGAGCGAGCGCGCCGGCGGTTGTTACAACTTAAAGAGACCGATCGGGCTAATATTAGCTTGGCACAGTTGGAACAAGACATCGCTCTGCGGGACGAAAAGGACAGCACTCGCAAGATTGCACCTTTGCTCCAAGCAGCCGATGCTGTAGAAATTCAAACAGATAATCTGACTGTTGAAGAGGCGATAGATCGCATTGTCGGCTTGTACCAAGAGAGAATCGGCCCGAAAAGTTAATTTTAGGGCTGGTGGGCGATCGATCGCCCACTGTCTCAAATCCGGTTCAATCAACGTATAGTCTCAGGTAGGGACGCTGGAGGCAGTCTGAGTCTCTAGGAATATAGCGTTTGATTAACAGGATTTGAGCATCCCCGTTGGAAAAAGTTCAATCATTCCCGGTTTTCATGGGGAGACGAGGGTTTATTGTACACAAGTCTTAAATTTTTTTATCCTGATGGACTTCCCTGCGATCGGTTATTTGCAGTAGCATTTTTAGGGGCAATCCGATTTAAGATGATCATTTTATGTGGATTAACTTAATATCAACAGAAAATCTACAATTAACTTTGCAAGGTGTGAAAGGAGAGAATGACGTGACAAAAATGAAACGGCTATTGAGGCGGCGAAGAAAATTAATCGTTGCTTTTATAGCCGCAGTAGGCAGTTTTTTGCTTGGTGTGACGTTGCCGATGAACTTACGGGCAAGTGCACCAGCGACACCAATGCAGCCCCAGGTATTGGCTGTATCCCCGTCACAAAAACCAAAGCCGATCGCCAATGTTAATGGTATCCAAGGGGCGATCGCGCATCGAGTTGAGTTTTCCGAACAGACTATAGGCCAATTGCAGGCAACCCGTTTTCAATCAGCCCTACCGTCCCAGTTTAAAGGTACAATGCTCCGTCAGGCAAAACTTGACCCCCAGCACAAGGCGATCGCCCTTACCTTTGACGACGGCCCCTGGCCAAGAACAACTACACAAATCCTAGATATTCTCAAGAACAACAATATTAAGGCTACATTCTTCTGGGTAGGAAGATACCTGCAAACATATCCCGAACTTGGCAAACAAGTGGCGGCGGCTGGTCACGCGATCGGCAACCACACTTGGAATCACCAATACATTAAATATAACGAAGACGGTGCAGCTCGCGAGATCGATCGTACGTCATCGTTAATCGAAGAAGTAACAGGGGTAAAAACATCAATGTTCCGCCCGCCGGGAGGAATTTTAAACAATGGATTGGCAGCTTACGCACAGAAAAAAAATTATGCAGTTATCATGTGGTCTGCGGATTCTTTAGATTGGCGGACTGCGACGAAATCTTTGATGGATAACGTGATGCGGCAGGCAAATTCCGGCGGCATTGTGTTGATGCACGACGGCGGAGGCAATCGATCGAGAACTGTACAAGCTTTGCCAGATATAATTGCTAGACTGAGAAAGGAAGGGTACAAATTCGTCACAGTTCCCGAGTTATTGCAGATGCAAGAACAAGATTTGAAAAAGCAGGAAACAGCACAAAAATAAAAGAATGGGAGAGTGGAAGTTTATACCATTTTCCCATATTTTTGTAAGTCATATCAATTCCGGCTGCGCCGGAATGACAAGCGAGGACACGGCAGTGCCGTTTCCCTACAATAATTATCGCGGTAGGGAAACGGCACTGCCGTGTCCTCCGTTTATATCATTCCGATGAAGAGCGGATTTGATATCATTAGATTTATTTTTTAGAGCAATAGCTTAATGAATAAGGAAGAAGTAGTAATCACGCCCGGTTCCACCGGATGTTCTTTTGCTAAAATCATTGCTTTAATTGCCTTCTTTCTCTGCACAAATCGATCGACAATCGCTATGCTGTGGTAAGAGAGCATCAGTCCGATCGCACTTGTCGATCGCGTATCAGCCATGACCCAAAGTCTCAGTGCGACAGGCTTGCCCCCAGCCTTCCCCGATCACACGCAACTCCCAGAATCCGACGGTACTTTTGTGAAAAATTTCCAAGAGCATCCCCAGAGCATTCTGCTCACAGATTCCCTAGAAAGCACGCTGCAAACGCTTCACCCCGACGGACAATATGCGATCGGGCAAGATTGTGGCATCTACTGGCGCGAAACCGACCCTCCAGAAAAGGGAGCCGAAGCCCCTGACTGGTTCTACGTTCCCAACGTTGGGCCCCTCGTGGACGGCGAAATTCGTCGCTCTTACGTGATTTGGCGCGAGTATATGGTGCCAATAATTGCGATCAAGTTTGCCAGTGGGAATGGTTCCGAAGAGCGAGACAACACGCCTTTATCTCGTTTACCAGAAGGTACTACTCAGAAACCAGGGAAGTTTTGGGTATACGAACAGATTATCCGCATTCCCTACTACGCCATATATGTAATTAAAACCAGCCAACTGGAAGTCTACAACTGGGTGAATGGTTGCTATTGCCGATTGGAACCGAACAATCGCGGACATTACCCGATCGAGCGTATGGGTATAGAGTTAGGCCTATGGGAAGGCAGCTATCAAAATCAGACACAGCGGTGGTTGCGCTGGTGGGATAACCAGGGGAATTTGTTGTTGACGGGGAGCGAGCAAGCTCGACTCGAACGCCTCCACACCGAACAGGAACGCCAGCGGGCCGATCGCGCAAAGCAAACACAACAAGATGCGATTCCGCAACTGCTGGCAATGGGTTTGACTGTCGAACAAGTCGCTCAGGCGCTTTCGCTGTCGGTGGAGGAGGTGCAGGGTTTGGGATAAAGGGCAATATTGTTAGACGGCAATCTTGCCTATTGACCCACTCTCAAGACTTTGACTCTTAAAGTTAAGCCTCATATCGTTTCCGGTTGCATCGGAATGATTTAACCGCAGAGAACACAGAGAACACAGAGAGATAAGAGAGATGAATAATTCCGATGCTAACTGATTTGAGATCGAACCTGATTTTCCTCAACAGATAACCCTCGCGGTGCTTTGTGACACACAGGGTGGTGGCACTAATCAAACCGAATTGTGTTCCCTTTAAATATACCCTTGCAAACTACGCCAGTAACCGATTGCCCATTGGGAGACTTGGCGCTAAAGCCAGTACGAAAAACGTCGCCCTCCCCACACCCAAAGAATCTCCCTCCAGTAATTGAAATAGCAGAATAACCATTAGTTTCAAGAACACTATATGCTCCATCTGGATCGGGTAGACCTACAACTGAGTAGATGAGCCCGATGATTAATATGATGCCTACAATAGAGACACAAAGTACATAAAAAAGTAAATAAATACGCTGCAACATCACCGGATCTCCTGCTTGATAAACCACCGTACCTTAATTGTAGCCATATTACCCATTCATCGTTGAATCTAACGGCAAATTTTGCAATTGAGAATTCACCCAATTAGCCGCCGCAACTCCCGATCGCAAAGCAGCTTCAATTTGACCATCCCCGCACAAATCCCCCGCACAAACCAGGGGCAAAGTCCCCTCAGCCGGCAAACAAGAAACAGGCAAAGGATTGCGACAAAAAGCATAGCGCCAGCGGTGAACCTGCAACCATTCCGGCTCTTTTAGCCAAGGGATTAAATGTTCAGAAGTGCGATCGAGCAATTCTTGACCGACTGTTGGCAAATCGGTTGATTCTAGATGGCGATCGGCAAAATTTGCGGTGCTGTTAACCACAAACACAGGCTGCTGGGGATCAATCCGCTTGCTACTGTCCAAACCAACCCAAGCTAAATCAGAATCATCGGGAAAAGAAACAGATTTCCACTGCGGATTTAGATTGCTCAAATCTGACTCGCGTTCCGCAGAATAGCCAGCCATGACTGTAATGCAAGGGTCATATTCTACAGAACGCAATTTGTCAATAAAACCAGGCGACAAACCGATTTCGGAATCTAAAAACATTAAAGCTTGAGGAGCAGGAATTGCCACAACCACAGCCTTAGCAATCAATTCTTGAGGTATCTCTAAATTGTCGTCGGTAACTTCCAGAGAAAGACGCCACATTTGGCTGTCGGTACGAGAAATAGCTGTGACGCGGCGGCCATACCAAATGTCTAAATCCTCAGCGAGATACTTACCAACAGCATTCATCCCAGCAGGTGCGACATAACAAGAACTAGGAATAGATGATATTTCTCCTTGTCGGAATTCTCCCACGTTATTTGTCCAGAGTTTCAGGATATGCCGATCGACCAAAACATCAATTAGCTCCTGTACCGCATCCCCCTGCGGTTCCAGATAGCGTGCACCATGATCCGCCCTAGTACCCTGTACGCGGCGAGTCGCAACACGTCCGCCCGGGCCGCGAGATTTCTCAACAACCGCCACAGAATAGCCCGCGAGGCGCAACCGTTGAGCGCAACTCAGCCCCGCCATACCCGCACCAATCACCGCAACATCGAACATAATTATTCAGTCAGCCTTGTGAATCTAAACATCAGCTTAAAGGGCTGCGGGCTAAATTTGTACATTGGGGATGGCTCAAAACAGTCGTAGCTTGCGGGGCGGGACGCCATCGTCCTGCACCAAGTAGTAGAATAAAAGACAGCACAAATCTGTGATTAAGACCAGCTTAAAAAAAATACCGCTGTAGACGAATTCCCAACCATCAGGGTTGGGGTATCAAGCAGCCATCTAAAATCTAAAATCGAATAGGCGAGGGCAAAATTTTGGACGAACTCAGAGCAGCATTAGAATTGACAACAGAAGAAGAATTGCAGCAACTAACAGAACTTCTGTTCAGCCGCAAGTTTAACCCGTTAGATTACGTGCAAACCCCCGCACCGATAGATGTGCAAAGTCGCGATCGCGAAGCATGGCTGGATGCCGTAGAACAGCGGTTTCGCTATCTATCCGCCGACGGATTGACGGTACTCAGAGGGCGGACTGAACAAGTAACTTACAGACAAACACTGATTCAAGTTTGTCGCTATCTCAAAATTCCCTATCCCAAACAGTTGTCAACCACCGACTTAGAAGCAGAAGTATTTCTGCACCTCATGGGCCGCGCTTGGAAGCAGTTACCTGCGGCAGAAAAACAAGCACTGACAGTGCGAGTACAGCGAGCAATTGTCGATTCTAAACTCTCTGAACCATTGCCAATTTCGGCTGAAAAAGACCCGCTAGGTTTGCTGTTCAAAGGTGGCAGCGCTTTAGCCGTTAGTTCCATCTTAAAACCAATGTTGCTTAAATTGATGGCTCATCAATTTGCGCTGCATTTTGCCACCTATCAAATGGCAAAACAAGCAGTAATTACAGGTGGAACAGTAGCAGCCACGCAGTTTCAAAATTATGTGGCAATTCAGACGGCGCGGCGCGGTATGGCAGTGAGTGCGGCTCGTTACGGTGCAACGCGGAGCGTGTTTTCGTTGCTCGGCCCGGTGATGTGGACTTGGTTTTTCGCGGATTTGGGTTGGCGATCGATTTCGACGAACTACGGGCGTATTATCCCGACCATTTTTGCCTTAGCACAAATTCGCTTAACGCGATCGGAATGCGCCTGGGAATTAGCTTAATTCAGTTGACAGTTGACAGTTGACAGTTGACAGCTTGCCTAGACATGGAAGGAAGAGGATTGAAGCAATGAATAGTCTTCTTTTGATTTTTCCTTCAAAGGGTTCCGGCTTTAAACCAATTCTTTCTGGTAATTATTTGATAGTTAAGATTTTAGATTAGGAGTGTGGGTGAATATCAAAAAATGGTTTAAATCAGTAGGGAAACTGACTGTTGAAAAGTTGAAGTCTAGAATCCAAAAACATCATGATCGCAGCCTAGAAATTCCTTGGAATTTCGCTCAAGTGGGAGCGGTAATTTTTCCGATAATTCCGATTTTGGGAGCTTTAGGCATTTTCCTAGGATTGGCCGGCACTTACAAGCAAAAGTTCCGCGAAATTCTCGGCTGTCGAGTCAATCGAGGTTTCGCAATTCTGGGCCTGTTGCTAATCATCACGGCACTTTTTGCTAACAACCGCATTGAGGCTTTTTTAGGGTTGTGCAATTTCTTGCCATTCTTTATATTGTTTGCCGCTTTCAGTCGTTTGATTGAAACTCCGGCTCAATTGCGGCAATTGTCTTGGATAATTGTAATTAGTTCAATTCCCGTGATATTTCTGGGTTTTGGACAGCAATTTTTAGGCTGGAGTGGTATCAATCTATTGCAGCCAGTTTTTGGCTGGGTACTCGAACCCACTGGTAATCCTCCTGGTAGGATGGCTTCTGTGTTTATGTATGCGAATATTTTAGCTTGTTATCTAACAATTGCTTTTATTTTAGCTTTGGGATTGTGGATGGAGGGAAGAAGGAAGTTCGGCAACGGATTGTGTAACGGATTTAACGGATTTAACGGATTGATATCGGAGCTTCGAGGTAAGAAGGAAACAATTAATCAACTGCAAATTACCGATTCCCAATTTCCGATTCCCAATTTCCAATTCCCGATTCCCAATTTTAGATTCCTATTTTTAACTTTTGCAGTGGTGGGAAATGCTGTTTGTTTGATTTTTACTAATTCTCGTAATGCTTGGATATTAGCAGTTTTAGCTGTCTTAGCTTTTGCTATTTATGCAGGTTGGAAAAAATTATTAACTGTGGTTTTTAGTGCTGTTGGTACAGTTTTTTTGTCGGCTTTTGGCCCGCAACCTGTGCGGCAATATTTACGCACAATTATCCCGGCTTTTTTCTGGGCGAGACTGACGGATGAGATGTTTCCAAATCGGCCGACAGCTACTTTGAGAACTACTCAGTGGCAATTTGCTTGGTCGATGACTCAGCAGCGCCCTTGGACTGGTTGGGGATTGCGAAATTTTACGGCTCTCTATGAAGCTCAAATGCACGAATGGCTTGGTCATCCTCACAGTTTGATATTGATGCTGACTGCTGAAACGGGGATTCCGGTAACGCTTTGCTTTTTGGGTTTGGTTAGCTGGATTTTGGCTAGAGGTGTTTTGCTTTTGGTGAATTGGCGATCGCATTTTCCTGTAGATATTCAACAGCAGGAAATAGAGGAAAATGGAATATCTGACATCACAAATCGGGTAATTTGTCAAGATGTAAATTCAGGCGATCGGCTAATTTTCTTCAGTTATTTATTAGCTTTCGCAGCCTGCACATTATTTAACACTGTAGATGTGACGCTGTTTGATTTCCGAGTTAATACTACAAGCTGGCTACTATTAGCAGCAATTTGCGGCATCGGGCATCGGGCATCGGGCATTGGGCATCGGGAATCGGGCATCGGGCATCGGGCATCGGGCATTGTGCATCGGGAATAGGAGGCAGAGGCTGGGAAACAAATAACAAATAACCGATAACGACAGTCAACTGTCAACTGTCAACTGTCAACTGTCAACTGTCAACTGCCCTTATTCCACCGTCACCGACTTCGCTAAATTTCGAGGCTGATCCACATCCAAACCACGTCGTGCGGCAATATGATAAGCCAACAATTGTAGGGGAATAACGGTCACAATTGGCGACAATAATTCATCTACCAAAGGTACGGGCAAAATGTGATCAAAAATATCAGCTTCCGCCGCACCTTGCTTGGGCGTAACGCCAATTAAACGAGCATCCCGCGCCTTTGCTTCCTGAGCGTTAGAAAGCACCTTTTCGTACACGCTACCGGGCATTGCGATCGCCACTACAGGCACTTTAGCATCTAAAAGGGCGATCGGGCCGTGCTTCATCTCACCCGCCGGATATCCTTCAGCGTGAATATAACTAATTTCCTTCAGTTTCAGCGCCCCTTCCAAAGCAATCGGAAAGTTAATTCCCCGCCCCAAAAAGATAAAATCTTGAGTTTCAGTAAACTGATGGGACAATTCCTCCATACACTTTTCTTGAATCTCGAAAAACTTCTCTATTTCCGCCGGCAATTGACGTAAGCCAGAAATAATTTCTGCCAATCTCTCGTTACTAATAGTTTTTCGTTGGTGTGCCAAATCCAAAGCTAAGAAATAGAAAGCCATCAACTGACTCACAAAAGTCTTGGTTGCAGCAACGCCGATTTCTATCCCAGCGTGGGTGTGGATAATGTGCGGTATCATATGTGCGATCGAGCTTTCTGTCCTATTAGTAATCCCTAACATTCTTGCTCGATATTTATCAGTCAAACCTGCACGGCGCTGCTGTTCCATACCCAAAGCAGCCAGTGTATCCGCCGTTTCTCCAGACTGAGTTACCCCAATAATTAAAGTATTTGCCGTCAGTGGCGCGGGTGCATAACGATATTCAGAAGCATACTGCACCGCCGTGGGAATATTAGCTAACTGTTCCAATAAATATTTGCCAATTAGCGAGGCGTGCCAGCTCGTTCCGCAGGCTAAAAGTGAAATTTGTTCGACATCAGCACAAAGTTCTGTTGGCAAGTTCAGATTAATCGGAGAGTCTGTATTTTCGGGATTCCAGTCATGGTTTAAATAAGTTTCTAAACAAGCTCGGACTACAGCGGGCTGTTCGTAAATTTCCTTGTGCATGAAGTGTTTGAAGCCCTGTTTCTCGACGGAAACCGGACTCCAGCCGAGGAGGCGGGGGATTTTTTTCAGCCTTTGCCCTGCAAAGCTGTAAACTTCAACTCCCATCGGAGTTAGTCTTGCCAATTCTCCATTTTCTAGAGACAAAACAGCGCGGGTGTGAGAGATTAAGGCTGGTGTGTCGGAAGCGCAGAAAAATTCACCAGCACCAAAGCCAATTACCAAAGGAGCTTGCTGTCTGGCGACAATTATTTCGTCGGGAAAATCTGCACAAATAACTGCGATCGCAAAAGCTCCTTCTAATCTATTTACCGCCTTTGAAACTACGTCCAAAAACGACAAGTTAGGATTTGTTTTTGTTTTTTTATTTCTATCCGCTACATCCGCTACATCCGTTACAAAATCCGCTGCCGAACTTCCTTCTTTCAAAAAGTCGGCAATTAAATGAGGAATAACTTCCGTATCTGTATCGGACACGAATTTATGTCCCTTAGCTTTTAATTCTTCTCGCAATTCGCGATAATTTTCGACAATGCCATTTTGAACTACTGCAACTCTCCCACTATTATCCATGTGAGGGTGAGCATTATATTCCTCTGGTTTACCATGAGTTGCCCAGCGAGTGTGTCCGATCCCAATGGAAGCTAGATTTTCTGTTTGTGCTAGTTTTTCCCGCAGGTTGTGCAATTTGCCCTTGGCGCGGATGCAAGTAATTTCTCCTTCCAAGATGGTAGCGAGGCCCGCTGAATCGTAACCCCGATATTCTAGTTTTTCCAATCCTGCTAGCAAAATCTCGCTTGCTGCTTGGGTGCCGATATAGCCAACGATTCCACACATTATTTGAGGTACTCCTGTTAGAAACTCATCCCCATCTTACACACGGCGTAGTTCCGCTGGATGTTCCAGCAAGCAAAAGAGAGGGAGCAATGTAATCGCCCCCTCTCGTGTTTGTAATTCGATCGCGTGTCGATCGAACTTTAGTAAGCTAGACCCATACTGCGAGTGGTTTCGGCTCCCAGGTAAACCCGGATGCTCAGAAAATCGGTAGGACAAGCAGTTTCGCAACGCTTGCAGCCTACACAGTCTTCTGTGCGGGGAGAGGAGGCAATCTGAGCTGCTTTGCAGCCATCCCAGGGCACCATCTCCAAAACGTCAGTCGGACAAGCGCGGACGCATTGAGTGCAGCCGATGCAGGTATCGTAAATTTTTACTGAATGAGACATTGAATAAAGGCTCCCAACGAGTCACTAAAAATTTGCTGATTCTGTGAGTTAAAAGATTTGACGGCTTGATGCCACCGCTATAACCTGCACAGAGAATTAAAAGCTAGTTTACCGCAGTGCTTGGAAGCAGTTGGCCAAAAAGCGACAAAACTTCACAGTCGATCGCCATTATTCACCTCTCTCATCTCTTCCTCTGTGTTCTCTGTGTCCTCTGCGGTTAAATCATTCCGATCCAACAGGAATCGGTATTACACCGTTACAATGCGTCCAGGACTCCCGATCAGTTTTCAAGAAAGTATCCGGTTGGGTTAAAGTCGGGAACCCAACCCAACCGGATACGTTAATCCTCCTAAAAGCCCAACTTTTCCAACACAGACTTTGTGGAAACAATATGTCTGTCGAGTCCCAGTTTTTTCGGCTCAACACCCAAAGCCAAAGCCACCAATTGCGGTAAATGCAGC
The DNA here is from genome assembly GCA_949127775.1 of Oscillatoriales cyanobacterium PMM_0080. Classification (GTDB taxonomy): domain Bacteria; phylum Cyanobacteriota; class Cyanobacteriia; order Cyanobacteriales; family Microcoleaceae; genus Microcoleus. Next base: position 7,884 of record CASBQF010000387.1, on the reverse strand, counting down.
ACAGGCAAACCCAACTTACGCCCAATTACTTTTTCGACTTCCGGCTGCCGCGAATCTAAGTTCAAATGACAAAGCGGACAAGGAGTTACCATACAATCAGCTCCATTGTCAAGAGCATCTACAATATGTTTGCCCGCCATCTGAAAAGATTGATTAGTGGCATAACTCGCCAACGGCCAACCGCAGCACTGCGTCCGTCCTCGATAGTAAACCGGAGTTGCCCCGATCGCCCGAAACACATTTTCCATCGATTCGGGTTGATGCGGGTCATCGTAAAGCAGCTTATCCTGAGCTCGCAGCAGATAACAACCGTAAAAAGCGGCGCACTTCAAGCCCGAAAGCTTGTGAGTGACTCGCTTCTGCACTTCCTCCAAACCGTAATCTGCGACAATTGCCCACAGGAGATGTTTCACCTCGGTACTGCCTTGGTAGGGCGAACAGCCTTGTTTTTCGAGTAAACCGTTGACTTTTTCGAGGTAAGGTCGATCGGTCTTTTGGCAATCCTTGAGGCGATCGTCCACATGACCAATTACGCCTTGACAAGTGCTGCAATGCGTCAGCAAAGGCAGATTCAGTTGCTCAGCCAAGGCAATATTGCGGGCGTTGACAGTATCTTCCAACAACTGCGAATCTTCCTTAAAAGTACCAGAACCACAGCAGGAAGCTTTTTTGAGTTCCACCAGTTCGATGCCCAACGCTTGAGTCAGCGCTTGGGTAGACAGGTAAAGTTCGCGGGCGGCCCCTTGGGCAACGCAACCGGGAAAGTAAGCATATTTGAGAGTTTGGGATGGCATAGTCGTTTTTGCTGGGGAGACAAGGTTCAGGACAATGGATAAGAGCGATCCTCTTCGAGGGCTGCGCTAACGAATTTCTTCTTCATGATTAGCGTATCACCGCCTAGCTAGGGGCTAATTATCAGCTTTTCTCAAGGATTTTGACACGAGTTTCCCAACAAAACGCAACTGTAGGAAAACTTAAAACTCATATCCAGTCAGCAATTCCCATCTCAAATCTCAAATCTCAAATCTCAAATGGCATGAGGATCGCCCCCGCGCCAATTTCCCTAGCCCCGTGTCACTTAGAAAAGTGGCAAGCCTTCCTTTTGCAGATCCCCCTTTCGGATAAGATTAGATACGCAGCAACCAATGAGGAGACAATGTTATGAGTCAAGACGACATTTTTGCTAGAGTCAAGAAAATTGTGGCAGATCAACTCGAAGTTGATCCAACCGAAGTCAAGCCCGAAGCCAACTTTGCCAACGATTTAGGAGCAGACTCCCTAGATACAGTAGAGCTGGTTATGGCGTTGGAAGAAGAGTTTGATATTGAAATTCCCGACGAAGCAGCCGAAGCAATTACTACGGTTCAAGCTTCTGTAGATTTCATCAGCAGCAAACTTGCAACCCCAAAAGCATAAAATACCTGTCTTTTCCCCTAAGAGGAGAGAACTTAGAAAACTAAAAACTCCTCTTTTGTTCTGCGTTCTGGGTTGCCTACTGTTGCCAAAATACCTAGATTTACCGATGATTCAGAGGATAGATTCTGGGTATGACATGGACAGACTGGCTCAGCATTGGGGAATTAGCGGAATTAAAGGACAAACTTCTAAGATTTTGATCTGAACAGATATAACCACATTGAGAGGTCGAATCAATGCCATCCCTAACCTACATCAAAGGACTGCCCACTCCCGAATCAGAACTGAATGCTTTGGGCTTCAGTCAGATGGAGATGTTTTTAACCGCCTTTGCCCCTATCTTTAAGCTGGCTGCAATTGAGACGGTTGCTCAACTATTGACTTGTGCCAAATTCAATAAGTCGAAATGGAACAGCCACCTCCAAACAACCTACTTCATAAATAAGCGTCACGCAAATGGGGTCATTGCCTACGCTAAAGGTAAGGTTGACAGTGCCAAAGAACATCGTTCATTGCACATCAAAACATTAACGGGTAAGGCAAAGTCGATTGAAGTCTGGTTGGGGAAGGCAGAGAAAAAACTGAAAGCAGCAAACAAGTTTTACTCCAAAAAGAATTGGCGCAATAGTAAAACAGGTTGTGGCTTTCCTTTGTCTTGTTCACTCAAATACAGGGAAACTAATTGGCAAAATTTACACTTTCAAATTCATCACAAAAAGCGTAAACTTTTCCTTGTTCAGAACAAGCTAGCTACTTTAAAAGTAGCACCGATCAAGGTGTTCGTACCTCGCGATCAAGTGTTCTTCGTGGGATCTAAAGACGAAACACTGGGAAATGGCATCGCTCAATGGAATGGTTCTATCTTAAAAGTTAGAGTTCCGGCGTGTCTTGAAGGAAGTTTTGGCAAAAGCATTTCAGCCGAAATTGGTGATTTTAATCGCAATATTAACCGATTGCCGACCTGCGGTGCAAAGACTTGGCATTTATTCAAAAAGAATAATAGCTGGAAAGTAGCGATATCTTTTACACCAAGTCCCGTTAAGCCTCAATCTATTGATCGAGCTTATGGCTGTATTGGTATCGACATGAACCCAGGCTCAATTGGTTGGGCTTATGTTGATGCTGATGGCAATCTCAAAGCCAAAAATCAAATACCTTTACAGTTGGGCTTGCCTAGTGGCGCACAACAGGCTCAAATTGTTGATACCTGCTTGCAGTTGGCAGTATTGGCTACAAAATTTCAGTGTCCTATTGTTTGTGAAGAATTAGAATTTTCAGACAAGAAACAGCGGTTAGGCGAAACAAGTCGCAAGTATGCCCGAATGCTCTCAAGTTGGGCTTACAATCAATTCTACAAACAATTGAGGTCAATCCTTAGTAATCGTGGAATTGAATTGATCGCAGTCAATCCCGCCTTTACAAGTATTATTGGTTTATTCAAATACCTCAAGATGTACGGACTTGCTAGCGATGAAGCCGCTGCTTTAGCGATTGCCCGTAGAGGTATGAGATTAAGCGAAAAACTCCCAGACTCCATAACCGCCTATGTTGAAGTGAACTCAAACAAGCACGTATGGACTCAATGGGCCCAACTGAATAGAAAGACCAAGCAATCCGGTATAGTGAATCGTAGACACGATTACTATACCGTTTCTAACAGGAGTTTTCTGGTCAACCCCAAAGAGGTCTGTGGGGAAGCGCTCGCGCACTAGAGAAGACTTGCTTAAACTTACACCGCAGAAGTTTATACCTAGGTAAACCTAGGTTTTTAGAAGCGGTGTTTAATTTTTTGAAACTGAAATCATGACAAATTTTGAGCGTAAGCGCGTTGTTATTACCGGTCTAGGCGCGATTACACCGATCGGCAATACCTTGTCTGAATATTGGGACGGGTTGCTTGCTGGGAAGAATGGCATCGGCCCGATCACCTTATTCGACCCGTCGCGGCACGACTGTCGCATTGCCGCAGAGGTTAAGGGTTATGACCCTCACGACTATTTAGAGCGCAAGGAAGCAAAGCGGATGGATCGCTTTGCTCAATTTGGGGTATCAGCCAGCAAACAGGCTCTGGCTGATGCGAAATTTGAGATTAATGACCTGAACGCAGAACAGGTGGGTGTCATTCTTGGCACTGGCATTGGTGGGCTGAAGGTTTTGGAAGACCAACAAGAGATCTATCTGACTCGCGGCCCCGATCGATGCAGCCCGTTTATGATTCCGATGATGATTGCGAATATGGCTGCTGGCCTGACGGCAATTCAAACGGGCGCAAAGGGGCCGAACTCTTGCGTAGTTACGGCTTGCGCTGCGGGATCAAATGCGGTAGGTGATGCGTTTCGCCTAGTGCAGGGCGGTTATGCCCAAGCGATGATTTGCGGCGGTACGGAAGCTGCTGTGACACCTTTGTGCGTGGCTGGTTTTGCTGCGGCGAGGGCGCTTTCGACTCGCAACGATGACCCGACTCATGCTTGCCGTCCGTTCGATCGCGATCGGGATGGTTTTGTCGTCGGCGAAGGTGCTGGCATTCTGATTCTAGAAGAAATGGAACACGCTCTAGCCCGTGGCGCGAAGATTTACGCAGAAATCGTCGGCTACGGTTTAACCTGCGATGCGTATCACATGACATCCCCAGTACCGGGGGGTGAGGGTGCATCACGGGCGATCGCTTTAGCGCTCAAGGATGGTGGTTTGACACCAGATATGGTGAGCTACATCAATGCTCACGGGACGAGTACGCTTCCCAACGATTCTACGGAAACGAAGGCGATTAAAAAGACTTTGGGAGACCATGCTTACAAAGTAGCCATTAGTTCTACCAAGTCAATGACCGGTCATCTTTTGGGTGGTTCTGGGGGAATTGAGGCGGTAGCTGCGGTAATGGCGATCGCCAACGACAAAATCCCGCCGACAATCAATCTAGAAAATCCCGATCCAGAGTGCGATTTGGACTATGTGCCGCATACCAGTCGCGATCTAAAAGTTGATGTGGCGCTGTCGAATTCCTTTGGATTTGGTGGCCACAACGTGACGCTGGCATTCAAGAAGTTTGTTCGGTAACGGACAATTTGAAAGTCGAGAGTCGAGAGTTAAAAGGTAAAAAATTAATTTTTTACCTTTTAATTTTTTAGATTAATTTTAGGTTGGGTACACTGCGACTAAGAAACCGGGTTTTTTACCCAATTTGCGGGCTACAGCGAATAATTCTGGTGAAAACTCGGTTTCTGGGCATCGGTGCAAGTCAATTTCTTGGTATGAGTAATATCAATTCGGGTTGTATCGGAATGATTTAACCGCAGAGAACACAGAGGACACAGAGAGAGAAGAGGGATGAATGATTCCGATGCTGACGGAATTCATATAAGATATGAGTGAGATTACTGCTGAGCAAATACTGGAAATCAAGGCTATTGTCGATCGTTATGAAAACTTTAAATGTATTGAGTGCGCCAGCAACATCAAAGATTACTTGATCAGTCAAGGAATTCCTGGAAAGCGCATAAAACTGTACACAGGATACGGAAGAGGTCGGAACAGCGGCATTTATGATGATAGCGTACCGGGAGAGGCTATTTCAGTAAATGGTCGTCACGAAGGAATCGCTATTGTTATCAACAACATAGAAACTATTTTTGACAACCATCACCCGGACGGGCTAAACAGAGAGCAATGGATGACAAACCTACTATTTCATGGTAAACTATTCAATAATTTACAGTTTATAGTAATAGAAGAAGACTTTTAATAGGAAACTTTTTTATGCTAGCCGAAGTTAATGTTAACAAACTAGATGTTAAAAATGAATACTTCTTTGATTTACTGCAAAGAATCAAACAGAGACCTGGTATGTATTTGGGCAAGTGTTCAATTACCCGCCTGCGCGCATTTTTAGATGGATATGAGACGGCTAGAGCGGAACTTGGGTTTCCCGACACAGAACAACAACAACAACTTGATGGATTTCAAGAGTGGATACAGGAAAGATATCAAATTACATCAACTCACGGATGGGACAGTATCATTCTCTTCTTTTCTGTTGATGAAAAAGATGCCCTCGATAAATTTTTCAAACTGTTGGAAGAATTTATGGATCTGGCTAAGATTGCTGAGGACAAGGACAATTAGTACAGATATCTCAAATCCTCACTTCATAATAAATTAGTTAATTGTTCCCGGATTATGCTATGGAGCCGGAGCGCGATCGTATGAATCAACCAATTATTCGATTTCTGACAACCAAGAATTATAAAAATCTACACTTAGATCCATCTGTAAATTTAAACAACCTTAATATATTTATAGGAGCAAACGGTTCAGGGAAAAGCAATTTTATCAGTTGTTTAAAATTTTTAAAAGATTGCCTGACCGCTATTCCAGATGAAAATCGGGGCGTGAGTAGTTTTGAGGATGCTATTTCTAAATTTGGCGGTGATAAAATCTTAGATGTCAATGTTGAAAGTCCAGCAAAAGTCAGTATTGCTTACTGTTTTTCGCAAATTAACCAAACTGGTAATCTTCAAAAAGACAGCGCAATTCTTGATTTAAAACTTTATACCGATCGACAAAAAGTAAGGGCGAGCATCTCTGAAGAATATCTGTATGACGGAGAAAATTTGCAGGAAACTTCTTCCAGCAAGCAACCTTTCTATTACTATAAATTGCATAACAGAGAATTAGGGCAAGGACTTTTATCTGTTTACAATTCTCCCGGTCAAGGGCAAACTCAGTTTGAACCTTTAGATAACATTCCTACAAATTCTTTGGGTTTGTTGACAATTCCGACACTGCTTGAAAATAGTCTATTACCCCCAGAAAATACACCTGTTTACAAAATTAGAAGAGAATTAATTGAATTTATTTCAAAATGGCAATTTTATAATGCCAATAATATGAACTTAAATTTAATTAGAACAGTAGAGCCTAAAATAGGTGGAAGTGATATTTACCTATCTGCATCGGGAGATAATCTGCCGTTAGTTTTGGATAATTTAAGCCAAAATATAGACTTTGAAGATAGCCTTAACGAGGCGATGAAGTCGATTTTACCAAAAACTCGTCGGCTGAAACCTGTGCGTTCTGGTCGCCTATCACTCACTGTAGAATGGTATTTTGAAGACATCAAAGAACCTTTCTACCTAAATGAAATGTCGGATGGAACTGTCAGGATGCTTTGTTGGGCAACTATATTACATTCTCCACTTCTTCCCTCTTTGATAGTTATTGATGAACCGGAATTAGGATTGCACGTCTCGTGGATGCCAATTTTAGCTGAATGGATTAAAAAAGCTGCCACCAGAACTCAGATAATTATTACCACACATAGTCCCGACCTTTTAGATCACTTTACGGATTGTTTAGAGAATGTTCTTTGTTTTTATCCCGAAAATAGAACACATTTCTCAATCAAATCTCTTTCCAAAGAAATGCTACAGCCAAAACTTGAAGAGGGATGGGAATTAGGCGACTTATACCGTGTTGGTGATCCAAGTATTGGAGGATGGCCGTGGTAGTGTGGGTTTTCTCTGGAGGCGGTGAATCTGAGGTTAAAGGCTTGTTGCCTTTTTTAGAAAAAACTTTTCCTGGGTGTAGATTTGAACGAAAAACACCAGTTCGTCAAAAACCCGGCCCGAAACCTAATAAAGCAGGTAGTTATGGAAAAACAGGTAAAAGCTTAATCGACCAAATCAAGCAAGAATTGCCACTCGCCTTAAAAGCAGAACCAAATAAATGCGACCTGATTTTAGTTTTTGATGATTTGGATTGTCGCGATTCCCAAATACAAAAATCAAAAATATTGGTAGAGTTATCCAAAATACCAGAATCTGCTGATATCGAAAAATTTGTTGGGTTTGCCGCACCGGAAATCGAAGCTTGGATTATTGCTGATTGGAATAATTCAATAGCTAAAAATTCTGATTTTCGCGGCAGACATGAACGTATGCGTTGGTGGCTGAGTAAAGAAAAAAAAGTTTCTTTTGACAGTCCAGAATCATTTAGTGAATATGATTCTGAAAGAGATTGCTGTCGAGAAAAACTATCAGAAGCTTTAATTGAGTCAAGTGTTCAAGATGAGGTCGATCGCAATAATAGACGCTTTTCTAAAGGATCACACACTCCTTTGCTATTGAGAGAAATCGATCCGAATGAAGTTTAAAAAAAATGTCCATTATTTCGCGAACTCTATAACTATCTTAATGATTTTTGTTGTCCATAAAGGGTCAGAGCAAAATTTATTTAGGTAAACTGTAACCCAAATTTTGCAAAGCATTAGTAGTGTTAAATTAGATTTTCCCAAACAAAAAGCGCCCCTATTTCTAGGAGCGCTTTTTATCTATCTAAGGCTAAAAATTAACCGTTGATGGCAGGAGCAACCAAAGCAACTGGTGTGGTTTCGCCAGCGGCCAAGTCGAGTGGGAAGTTGTGAGCGTTGCGCTCGTGCATGACTTCCATACCCAAGTTAGCGCGGTTGAT
>CASBQF010000386.1 GCA_949127775.1 Oscillatoriales cyanobacterium PMM_0080 | reverse complement strand
GCGATCGGTCGCCTAGATGCTGAGGTGAAATTGTAAATTTTAAGTCAAGGATTCAATTCAAAAGTCACGAAAAAAAGTTATTCTGACTGTTGACACTTGAGTTGAGGCTGGAAACTTGAGACTTCTCTCTTGCTTGAAAATTGTCTCTAGAATTGCAGAATAATTTAAAATTTATGCGTGTTTTTCGTCAAATCGTGGTAGTCGGAGTGGGCGCTGCAATTACTTTCAGCAACCCGGGACAGAGTGTTTCAGCACAGCTTCCGGCTCAGTCCCAGGACGGCTCAGCCCTTAGCAATCAGGTCGAATTAGGGCAGAATGTTCGATCGACCTCGAACACATCGCCAGAACCAGTATCAGAGGTCGCCGAGTCTGTGCAGCCGCCTGGGTTCGCGAATATCGCATCAACTCCCCCAACCCAGCCAGAGCAAGCATCAAAGCCTCAACAGGCTGCTCCGGCTTCTGCACAGAAGGAGAATTTGGCGCAGTCTCCAACACCCGCACCCAGAGGCACTCAGCAGAAACCTGCGCCGCAGTCTCCAACACCCGCACCCAGAGGCACTCAGCAGAAACCTGTGCCGAGTCGCCCCAATAATGTTCCGGCGCCGAGTTTGCCATCCCCCGCTCCCCGTGGCACTCCCAACGAAAGTTTCCCCCCTATCACTCCGAAGGGCATCTTAGACACCAAGCCTCCGGGTTCGCTGGAACCCAACCCGAATCCGCTGCTGTTTCCGACAAATCCCGAGGATGTCAGGATCGAGCAAACTGAGTCGATTACCTTGCAGCAGGCGATCGATCTCGCCCGCCGCAACAGCCAAGTTTTGCAAATCGCCCAGAAGCAAGTCGAACAAAGTCGATCGGCCTTGCGCGAACAGCAAGCTGCTCTTTATCCTGACCTGAATTTGCAAATGGGCGCCAACCGCTCTGTGAGCGCCGGCGGAGAACTGGGAGTCAGAGCGCAGCAGCGCCGCCTCAACACCTTAAATAACAGACCTCCCAACACTCCTGACCCCCAAAATTTCGGCAGCAACAGTCTCAACACCACTTTGGATTTGAGCTACGACATCGATTTGTTCGGCGGGCGGCGCGCCAACATCCGCGCGGCCGAGGAACAGTTGCGCCTTCGGGAACTGGATGTAGAACGCCAAGCCGAGCAACTCCGCTTCGACACTGCTGAGGCTTACTACAACCTGCAAAACTCCGACGGACAAGTTGCGATCCGCCAAGCTTCGGTGAGAAATGCCCAGCAAAGTTTGCGGGATGCCGAAGCCTTGGAACGGGCAGGGGTGGGAACTCGGTTTGCTGTGTTGCAGGCTCAGTCAAATGTGGCTAACGAACAACAGCAATTGTCGGTGGCTCGTCGGGATCAGCGAGTGGCCCAGCGTCGTTTGTCGGAAATTTTGAATATCAGCCAGGCGGCGAATTTGACAGCGGCTGACCCGGTGGAGCAAGCTGGCTCCTGGAGGCTGTCTTTGGAAGAGAGTATCGTTCAGGCTTTTAAGAATCGCCCTGAGTTGGAACAGCAGTTGGTACAGAGGGATATCAGCAAGCAGCAAAGGCGATCGATCCAGGCGGGCCGTTTGCCTCAATTGACTGTGGGGGCTGCCTACAACGTGCTGGGACAAGACCCCGATGACCCGAACCCATTTGCGGCTCGCGGCTGGGCAGACGGGTATTCGATCCGGGCGAATCTGACTTGGAGTCTCTTCGATGGCGGTGCGGCGAGGGCGAGGGTGAAACAGCGAGATGCAGATATCTCGATCGCCGAAAGTCGATTTGACCAACTCCGCAATCAGGTGCGCCGAGAAGTTGAAGCAGCTTATTTTGGTCTGGAGTCGAGTTTTGAAAATATCGAAACTTCTGAAGCGGGGGTTTTGCAGTCCAGGGAAGCTTTGCGTCTGGCCCGACTGCGGTTTCAAGCTGGTGTGGGTACTCAGACGGATGTGATTCAGGCGGAAACTGATTTGACTAGGGCTGAGAGAAACCGATTGTCGGCAATTGTCACTTACAATCTGGGGCTGTCGTCTCTCCAGCGGGCTGTGAGCAATCTTCCGACTAATAACCTCTCGGACGCTCCCTGAGATTTAGTTGGGGCGCTCTTTCGAGAAAGGTCGATCGGACATCATGTATGAAATGTCCGATACAATAGTTAATACTTTGTAATAAAGAACCAAGTCACTGGGTTAAGGAATCGGCAATGGCCAATATCAAGTTTGTGAAGGAAGATCAGGAAATAATCGCAGCAGACGGAGCCAATTTGAGGTTCAAAGCTATAGAAAACCGCATCGACTTGTACACGTTTTCGGGAAAGATGATGAATTGCGGGGGCATCGGTCAATGCGGCACCTGCATTGTGGAAATTGTCGAGGGCGGTGAAAATTTGTCGCCCCGCACTGACTTTGAGAACCGCAAGCTCAAGAAAAAGCCCGAAAACTATCGGTTGGCTTGCCAAGCTATGGTCAACGGCCCGGTGAGCGTCAAGACTAAGCCTTGAGAGGAGGCAGTTCGGCAACGGATTCTGATATCCTAGTAGTGTGTATTTTCATATTTTTAGATAGAGGCGCGCGTCTTCATGGAAGTTAATCAGCTAGGATTTGTGGCAACCATTCTGTTTGTTTTGGTTCCCAGTGTTTTTCTAATCATTCTGTACATTCAAACAGCTAGCCGCGAAGGCAGAAAAGATTAGTAATTTCTGCTATTTTTTCTAGTTTTGTACATTCTCAAAAAAAGCGCCAACAGTTTTTTGCTGGGGCGCTTTTTTGTTGAGTGTTGTTGATGCCGATTTGGGATTCATATCAAATCTGGCTGCGCCGGAATTAATATTACCCGAAATTAGGACACGGCAGTGCCGTCTCCCTACAATTAATCTGGCGTAGAAATTAGGACACGGCAGTGCCGTCTCCCTACAATTAATCTGG
>CASBQF010000385.1 GCA_949127775.1 Oscillatoriales cyanobacterium PMM_0080 | reverse complement strand
CCAACTCCCAATCCGACTCCAACTCCCAATCCGACTCCAACTCCCAATCCGACTCCAACTCCCAATCCGACTCCGACGCCTACGGAAACTCCGACGCCTACGGAAACTCCGACGCCTACGGGCACTCCGACGCCTACGGGCACTCCGACGCCTACGGGCACTCCGACGCCAACTCCGACGCCAACAGGCACTCCGACTCCGACGCCAACTCCAACGCCAACGGGCACTCCGACTCCGACGCCTACGGAAACTCCAACGCCAACAGGCACTCCGACGCCAACTCCGACTCCAACGCCAACCCCGACGGGCACTGCGACGCCAACGCCAACGTCTGATACAGACTGCATTTGCGATAAAATTGAGTATCCCAATCTCAACAAACCCAACCAACAAATTGATAACATTATCAATGGTGGTGTTCTGCTAATTGGTACTCCCAAAAACGAGGCATATTTTGGCAGCAACAAGCCCAATATTTTCGATGCTAAAGAAGGCAACGACAACCTATTTGGTGGCGAATTTAAGGATATCTTCAACGGCAATGAAGGCAATGATTTCATTGACGGCAACAAAGGAGACGACCTTTTGTTTGGCGGCAAAGGAAACGATATCATCCTTGCCAATTTTGGTGAAGATATTATCTTTGGAAATCAGGGCAACGATTCAATTAATGGCAAAGAAGATGATGACTTAATCTTTGGTAATGAAGGTAATGACTTCATCGACGGCGGCAAAGGAAACGATAATTTATTCGGCGGCAAAGGTCAGGATTTAATACTTGGTAGCGAAGGCAATGATACTCTCTTCGGACAACTCGGAGATGATACTTTGTGCGGCGGTATCGGAGATGATTTCCTTAGCGGTAATGAGAATAATGACTTAATCGATGGTGGTGCAGGGAATGATACAATTTACGGTGGTGAAGATAATGATACGCTACTCGGTTGCGAAGGCGATGATTTCTTGTCGGGAGATTTAGGCAATGATAGTCTCATCGGAGGTTTGGGAAATGATACTTTTGTCATCGGATTGAATCGTGGATTTGATATTGTTTCTGATTTTGTCAAAGGTAAGGATTTGCTCGGATTGTCGGGAGGTTTGAGTTTTAATCAGTTAGAAATTAGTCAGAATAATAACAGTACGCTGATTAAAGTTAAGGGAATTGGAGTTACAATTGCTTCTTTAACTGGAGTCAACGCCAGCTTAATTGGTGTTAACGATTTCCGAATAGTCTGAGCACAGTAATAGATTGCGTCAGTTTGTAGCTTTTGGATCATTCCTGGACGCATTATTACCAAAGAAACTGGGTTTTTTAACCTTACTGTGGGTGAGGAGAAAGGCTTTTCGTAAAAAACCCGGTTTCTGATTCCCCGTGCGTCCAAGACTATGGTTGATAATGACATACTCATAACTGACGCATTTCTGGCAAAGAAACCGGGTTTTTACCGAGATAGAAGGTTTTAAGCAAATATTTTGGTTAAAAACCGGGTTTCTAGCTCAATACAGTTCAGGCAGGTTTTTTGGCTGTTTGACGCCAGCACCCAGATAACACTCCTCAGCCGGCTGGCGTGTTTTAGGTTATGTCCAGAGAGGTTCCCGAATTGCTATCTGTGTAGTACACTTGTAATTGAAGCGCTCTCGCGCGAAGTTATCAGACTCAAGTGTTTACAAGGGTTGTATCGGAACAAGAATTATGGCAAGCTTTCGGGACATTCTCAAATACTACAGCCGTTACTCGAAAATTTCGGTTTTGAGCATCGGTGCATCTAGCCTGTTTGAACTCGCAGATTTGGCCGTGCCCTACGCGATCGGACAAATATTAAACGTATTGTCCGGTCAACCTACAGATACAGTAACGCAAAAATTGGTAGGGGCGATCGCCTCACTTACCCAGCAGTCGCCCAACAAAATATTATCGCTATCCGTCTTGCTGGGCTTGATTTTTTTGGTAACAGTCGCCAAAGCACCGATACAGCCTTGGGTCTCAAATTGGTTCCACTGGGTAGTACCATTAAGAGCAAGGCGCGATCAAATGAGAGGGGCGATCGGCAAAATCCTCACCCTACCCCTAGAATTCTACGACGAAAACAACGCCGGACGAATTTCCAGCCGCATCGCCAAAGGCATCGCCAACCACACTTGGACCTACCCCGAAATTGCCGGTCAATTTATCCCCGAAGTCATCCGCTTAATCGGCGTATTCACAGTTATCTGGCTAATTGAATGGCGCATCGGCTTATTAATTTTGGTTTCCTTCCTATTTATCCTCAGTTTCACTCTCAAAAGTCTCCAATGGGTGACTGCGCGCGAAGAAATTCTGGATGAATACATCGAAGATACCGAAAGCCGCAACTCCGAAATTATCACCAACATCAAAACAGTCAAAGCTTTTGCCACGGAAAAAGACGAACTCAAAAGGCAAACCACTAGACTCGATCGCGAAATGAAAATCGTCATCAACCGTATTCACAAAGGATACGTCGTTTTGGGAACATACCAACAGACGATCGTGCAGTTTTGCCTGTTTTCAGTTCTCGGTTTTAGCCTAGCAGAAACCGTTGCAGGCAAGATGTCTCTGGGATATTTTGTCACAGTTTACACTTTGGCCAGCATGGCCTATTCCCAACTGCGTCCGATTAGCATTATCGCCGAAGTCTTTGCCCGTCGTTATTCTTCCATGATCCGCTTCCACGAGTTTATGCAGTTACCCGACGGTGTAGATGCGGTAAATTTAGCAACAGAAAATGCTGTATCCGCCTCGCCCTATAGATTTAGTGGGAAAATTGAGTTTTGCGGACTGACATTTGGGTACGATCGCGAAAAACCAGTTTTGCAGGATGTCAATTTATTGATTCATCCCCGTCAGACTGTAGCATTAGTCGGGCGATCGGGTTCCGGGAAATCAACATTAGTTAAATTGCTGTTTCGCTATTTCGAACCCAACTCCGGCCGCATTCTGATCGACGGTGAGGACATTTCCAGCTTAGACGTGACTGGCTATCGCAAACGTTTAGCCATTGTCCACCAAGAAGTAGACGTTTTTAATGGCACCTTGCTGGAAAATTTGAAATACGGCAATCCAAAAGCAACTTTCGCGCAAGTTGAAGAAGCTTGTCGCATCGCCAAAGTAGATGATTTTGTGAGCTTGTTACCCCAAGGTTACTATACCGTTGTTGGGGAGCGGGGAATGCGCTTATCTGGCGGTCAGCGGCAGCGGCTGGGAATTGCCAGGGCTCTGCTGGTGGAGCCGGACGTGTTAATCTTTGACGAAGCTACTTCTAGTTTGGATTATGAGTCAGAGCGATCGATCCAGGTAGCCATGCAGAATATCCTCGGTACGCGCACCACCATAATTATTGCCCACAGACTAAGTACAATTCGCGAAGCCGATGCGATCGTCGTACTCGACGGCGGTAAAATCGTCGAAGTTGGCAGCCACGACGAACTCTTGAACCAAAAAGGCATTTACCGCCGACTGCACTCCCTGCAAGAAACCGGCGAATTAGTCAGTTGATTGACTGTTGACTGTTGACTGTTGACTGTTGACTGCTGTCTGTTGACTGTTGTCATTAGGGAAAATTCCCGATGCCCCATGCCCGATGCCCGATGCCCGATGCCCCATGCCCCATGCCCATTAAACTTATGTATTCAGTACATTTGATTAAAGTTTCTGATGTATTGTTGGAAACAAAGAGTTCGGTGCTAGGATTTATAACTGTGAAGGAAATGGGTCGATGCCCGAGCGGTTAATGGGGGCGGACTGTAAATCCGCTGGCTACGCCTACGCTAGTTCAAATCTAGCTCGGCCCACCTTAATTTAATAAAAAGTTAAAAGTCAATAATTAAAGCTTTTAATTATTAACTTTTAATTTTTTATGCCCGTGTAACTCAGTGGTAGAGTACCTCCTTGGTAAGGAGGAAGTCATGGGTTCAAATCCCATCACGGGCTTTTAACAGTTGACAGTTGACAGTTGACAGTTGACAGTTGACAGATGACAGATGATATAGAGGACACGGCAGTGCCGTTTCTTGGGCTGTGGGCGATCGATTGTAGGAACACAGCACTGCTGTGTCCTGATTGTAGGGACACAGATAGAGGACACGGCAGTGCCGTTTCCGTACTGTCGGCGATCGATTGTAGGGACACAGCACTGCTGTGTCCTAATTTTAGGGATACTGACTCTTAAATATCGTCATCCTTTTGACTTTGCACGCCCTGGAGAATCCGCGATAACTCACTCTTCTCATTAACTGTAATCCGAGTTGGAGAACCGCTGATAATCCGTTCGTAGCCACGGAACGAATCTTTAATTTGGGGGCCGTTTTCAGTAATTGTGTATTCCCGAATCCCTTTGTCATGCCAGGAACCGCGCATTTTAAACACATTAATTGCCCGCGACATTTCCCCTCGAATCTCTACATACTGAAGCATAATAATCGTGTCAGTAATCGTAGAAATATGGGAGTCAGTAATCGAATTAGAACCCATAAACTGGTCGCTGGTATTTGTGAAAAAGCCAGTTATTTCCTCCTGCTTCGCAAAACCCGTCACTCCGATCACGAATTGCCGGAATGAATTATTGTTAACTCCCCGTTCTAAAGCTGACAGCGAATCTATCGCAATTCGAGACGGTTTAAAATCAGCAATTTCTGATTTGATGTTTTGCAAGTGGTCTTCCAAACCAGCAGATTCTGGGTAATTACAAAGAATTTTTAGCAGCCCTTTCTGTTCCATTTCCTCAAAATCAATCCCCCAAGAATAAGCATTACGGAACAACTGAGCTCGCGACTCTTCATAGGCAAAAAGCAGTGCTCGATTGCCATTCATACAAGCATTCTGCAAAAATTTACTCACCAACAGTGTTTTGCCAGTTCCCGTCGCACCCGTAGCCAAAATAATCGAGTCTTTAAAGAAACCGCCGCCGCACATCTCATCGAGAGTTTTATCGCCGGAAGAAACGCGCACGTTAGAAGATTTTTGAGTTAATCGCATCGCCCCCAAGGGGAAAATATTAATGCCATCATTCGTCATCGTAAAAGGATATTCACCTTTCATGTGAGTTGTACCGCGCAACTTCAAAATTTCGATGGTGCGACGGCGGCGTTCGCCTTCCAAGACGTTGCGAACAATTACCACATTATCCGATACAAATTCTTCTACTCCAAACCGCGCCACCGGGCCGTATTCTTCGACTCGTTCGGTAGTCATAACTGTAGTTGCGCCTACTTGTTTGAGGCGCGCCACTAAGCGAAAGATTTCTCGGCGCACAACGGAGGCAGCTTCGTACTGCTGAAATACGGCTGTCACTGAATCTATAGAAACTCGCTTGGCTTTGTATTTGCGAATGGCGTACTGAATCCGTTCGATTAAGGCAGATAAATCAAAATTTCCGACGATATCCTGACCTTCTGGATCGGGGGAAGCATCTAAAATAAATAGCTTCCCTTCATCGATTAATTTTGCCAAATCCCAACCGAAACTGCAAGCATTTTTAATAATATCTGCGGGAGATTCTTCAAAAGTTACAAGCACTCCCGGTTCGTCAAAATGAGTAATTCCATTATAGATGAATTGTACGGCGAATAAGGTTTTTCCCGTTCCTGAAGTGCCGCTGATTAAGGTGGTTCTGCCGATCGGCATTCCGCCATGACTGATGTCATCGAAACCCTCAATCATCGTGCGAATCTTTTCAACGCCTGTCGTTACAAACCCTTTTGGTTGGACTGTTTGAATAATTTCATTCATATCGATTTTTGTCAACTCTCAGTATTCTTTAATTGTCACTCATTAACCACCGCTGATGAGTCTTTCTACCCAGCTTTTAGTTTTGCTTTGTGCTGAATAACTAATGACTGCTGATGATCTTATGAATTCAGGTCTTCTTCGCGAAGTTCTTCATAGAGCAAATCTAATCCTATCAGAACTTTCTCGCGATCGGACAAATCGCCAATAATTTTTCGGACTGGTGGTGGCAAGATTTTCGCCAGCGTGGGAGTTGCCAAAATTTTGTCCTCTTCTGCTAGCTGAGGGTTTTTGAGAACGTCTATGACTTTCAGGGCGTAGACTCCTTGAAATTCTTGTTCTAGGATGTCTTTTAGGGTTTTCAAGGCTCGCACTGAGTTGGGGGTATTCCCCGCAACGTACAGCTTTAGAACGTAGGTTTTTTTTAGAGGACTCATGAACTTTTTCAAATATTGAGTATTAGCTGTCAAATGATAGTTGTTATTTGTCTTGCATCTACTGTTCTTTGTTATTTTATAATAATTTCAGCTTGTCGATCGCCTTTGGTTCTGTCTTGTCCTTTCTGCTTGGTTAAATTTTCCCTTGCTTCTTGCTTCTTGCTTTTACAAGAAAGAATTGGTTTAAAGCCGGAACCCTTGTAGGGAGAAATTAAAATCAGACTATTGATTACTCCAATCCTCGGACTTCCAAGAGATCGCCCTCATCCATTCGACTGCGCTTTTCGAGTCAACTGTCAACCCAACGACTGCGTTTATCCTGAGCGAAGCGTTGAAGGGCTCAGGGGAAGCTGTCAACACTGAACTTGAGAGAGTTCTTTTGGAATCGATCGTCTGTACATCTCGCACAGATGAGCAATCGCGTCAATCAAAGTCAAGCGGTAATCGAGCAATATTTCCTCACTGCGCCCTTCTAATTTTAGCTGTTTAGCAAATTCGTCCATCAATGCCATATGAATTTCTACAACTTGAGTTACGGGAACATCAGCAAAAAAAGCTAAATTCACAAATTCATCTATTTCATTGTTGACCGCAGTATCTTCAGCAAAATAATTTAAAATGATGTTGCGATAACTTGACTTGAGTTGCTCCAAAAACTTTTGCTTCTCTTCTCCAGAAAGATTTCGCAAAAAAATCTGAGAATTTCTTTTATAATACACGCCTAAGTATCCTAATCGCTCCTTTAATTTTTCTGCAAGTCGGCGCTGCTGTCGGCTTAGTAAACTTTGAGCTGTCAATTGGGCTGTGGGATCGACGCTTGTGGATTGGTTGTTGATAGCAACGGGAGTGGAAAGTTTCAGAAATTGGGCGATCGCCCGATCGATACTTACGCTTATTTCATTTGATCTAGCGATGGACAGTTGCACCTCAGCAGGGTGATAAAAAAAAGCACAACTTTGCTCTTGACTCTTGTCATCGGTACTAGCCTGGGGTTCAAAACCGTCTAAAGGTGGTTCGGGCTTTCCATCCTCCCCAGGCTGGGGCGAAAAAATTACAGTAGGCAAAAAGAGCGATCGTGCTTGCAGTTTGCTTAGGAGCGATCGCAGATCCCGATCTACCTCAACAATCAAACAATCGACGTGGTAATTGTGCTTTAGGAATCCCAAAAACTCCACTGCTGACTTAATGTACGTCAAAGCATAGCGATCGCCCCTCAAAAGCTCGATCGCACAGCCTGCAAGTTCCTCAGACTGGACAAAAATACCGATCGACAGTTGGGGAAGCAAAGCTGTAGGTGAAACGCCCGCATTGCCCGAAAGTGCTGGATCGCTCAGAGTTGATATCTCCTTTGTAAAAGATTTAATATTTTAACAATTATTGCAACATTTACTGTAACCAATCTTAACAGCAAAATTGGTAACGAGTTTTGGCGTTGCTGAGAAAGGAGTATGATTTGCCTCCGAAATGAGAGAGTAGGGGCAATTCATGAATTGCCCCTACTCTCTCATTTCGGGGATTGCCTTCGCTAGGTGAATCATACCTAAATTCAGCAACGCCCGAGTTTTTAATATAGGATAATTAAACTAATCTGCTCCTGCGTCAAGCACCCTCAAGTTGATTTCTGCAATTAAGCTTAAGCGTTAAAATAAGCGATCTGCACCTCAAATCGTTTATAGGCATTGAACTCACAGGTCTCAGTGCCGATCCCCAGTCTGATATAAAACAAATAAGATACAAAAATCCGTAGCTACATTGGGTATCAAAAATACTACTGCTATTGATAGCAGACTTTCAGGTTTGTTATGCCAACTACCAGTCCCAGTCTCAAGAACTTTATCGAGCCAGTGCCACTGTGCCAACACACGGCGGCGCTAGAATCTCTGCGGTCAATTTTCAGTCAGGGTAACTGCGATCGAGTCGCAGTAGTCAACGAACAGCTACAGCCCCTGGGATTGGTTTACCTGCGCAGCCTTTGGGCTGGTGGAGTCGATCGCACAAATGACTGGGAGCAACCTTTGTCAGAGAGTTCGATCGCGATCGAACCCATCAGAATAGTATCTGCCGCTTTGAGCATCAGTGAATTCTGGCAATACCTGCAAACAGAGGAACTTAACACCCCAGACGACAACCAAACCATCGGCGGTTTCTCGAAAATCCCGATCGGCTTCATAGATGCCAGCGGTCAATTTTTAGGACTGTTAGAGGGCCTGAGCCTGCTGCAATTCGCCGCACTTAACAGCAGCCTGACAGAGCCGCCAACAGCAGTCAAAGAAGAAATCGAATTTATCCCCGTTTCCGCAGCCATAGCTACCGCCCGTGCTCAAGTGCGCTTCCTAGAAGCAGGATTGAAACCTTCGGAAAACCTCAACTCCCTAGTCCAACTGCTCGAAAAACTGCCCCTGCCGCTGAGATTGCAAACCCCCACCGGACAAATAGTCAGCCAAAACGCAGCGTGGCGGATTTTGCTGGGAGAAGGGCCAGAACCAATTCCAGAACCAGCAGCAAATTTGGGCAAACACTTGTCCGAGAAACCAAGCCATTTAAGAACCGAATACACGAGCGCGCAGGTAGAAGCTATCACCCAAGAATGCAAGAGCTTAGTAGGAGTAAGTCGATCGGGCGATCTGAATTCAACCGCAGCCACCAGTTGCTCCTTACCCCTGTACGCCGCCGCCTCCCCCTCAACCTTAACCGCTCCAGCTTGGTGTCCCACCGCCGGCAAACCAGACACCTACGTTTGCGAGTGCCCCGTACAAATAGGTCAAGAACGGATCTGGCAATTTGTGAAACAGCCACTTTCAGACAACCTAATTTTAGTCATGGGACAAGATGTCACCGAAGAACATTTAGTCGCCAAAGAACTAGCAGCAAAAAATGCAGATTTAATTCATCTCAACCGACTCAAAGACGAATTTTTATCCTGCATCAGCCACGAACTCAAAACCCCACTCACCGCCGTCCTTGGTTTGTCCAGCCTGCTCAAAGATAAATTAATCGGAGAACTCAACGATCGCCAAACCCGCTACGCCAAACTAATCCATAAAAGTGGGCGGCATTTGATGACAATAGTTAACGACATTTTAGACTTAACCCGAATGGAAACCGGGCAGCTAGAACTAATTCCCGAACCGATCGAAATAGCAGCCACCTGCAAAAGAGCCTTTGAGCAAGCAAAACAACTGCAACAGCAAGAAGAAAAATCAACTCCCGAACCAAGCACTAACAACGGCGAAGCAAACGCAGAACCGTCAGATAAAATCGAATTTACGCTCGAAATAGAACCAGGACTGAGCTATTTAATTGCCGATGAACTGCGGTTGCGACAAATGCTCGTCAATTTGCTTTCCAACGCCCTCAAATTTACAGAAATGGGTGGGAAAATTGGCTTGAAAGTAAATCTTTGGGAAGGCTGGCTCGCCTTCACAGTGTGGGACACCGGCATCGGCATCCCCGCCGACAAACAGCACCTGATCTTTCAGAAATTCCAACAGCTAGAAAGCACCATGACTCGCCGATTTCAAGGAACCGGACTGGGACTGGTACTCACCCAACGTTTAGCGCGGCTCCACGGCGGAGACGTTTCGTTTATTTCCTCAGAAAACCAAGGCTCTCAATTTACCCTACTGCTCCCGCCAAATCCTCCGAGAAACAGTACGGAAGAATTCTCAGGAAACACTCCTGCCGAGTCAGAATTTTTAATACCAAAATATCAGACTCCGATCGCCAATTCTCGCTCTCGTTTAGTATTAATCGTCGAAGCAGTTCCCAAATATATCGAAGATTTAACCAACGTCCTCTCCGGTTTGGGCTACCAAGTAATAGTCGCCCGTTCCGGCACCGAAGCGCTGGAAAAAGCCCGCAGATTCAGTCCCGAAGCGATTTTCCTCAACCCGCTACTGCCACTGCTGTCCGGTTGGGACGTGCTGACGCTGCTCAAGAGCGATCCAGATACCCGATCGATTCCGGCGATCGTCACAGCCACCAGAGGCGAAAAAGAACGAGCTTCTGTCAATCGCGCCGAAGGCTTTTTGAGCTTGCCTGTCCAAGAACCAGCTTTGCGACGGCTGCTAGACTCGATCGCCCGCCCCGATGACGATACCAGAAAGATCAGAAGTTCTTTAACGGTGTTGTGGCTCAGCCCGCAAAACAGTTCCTCTCAAGGGTCAGCTTTACTCCTCAACCCCAGCTACTGCCGGGTTTTGGAAGCAGACGACCTCGGCCAAGCAGAACTCGTAGCGCGAATTTGGCGGCCTGATGCGATCGTCTTGGACAGTACCAGTCAATTGCCAAACCCCTTAGCTTTTATCGAACAGTTAAGTCGGTCTCGAAATTTGGGTGATCTCCCCTTAGTAACTTTAGACCCCGCAACGACGCAACTAGCAAATCAAGTCAAAGGGTTGTCGGTATTTCCCTGTTTAGCCGGCAGCAGTCGCGACGGAACTGGGTTAGTAGCAAGTGCATTGTGGCAAGTGATTCAAGTAGCTGCTGGCATGAGTTGGAAGCCCAGCATTTTATTTGCCGACATTTCGAGTTTACCGGACTTGCACCGCGCGGCTTCGGGGAATGCGACGGGAGAATTAGACAATCGATCGCGATCGACTGTGGCCGAGATTCCGATTCCCAGTTCTCATTTTTCTACTCCCAACTTTCAAGCTTTAATTCAGTACATTCAAACCGCAGGATTTCGAGGGTCGATCGCTCCTTGTTGGGCAGAAGTTTTGCAGCAGTTGCAATATCAAAGCGTTGACTTAGTTTTGTTGTGCTTGCGAGATGCGCCTTCAAAATCCACCGCTATGTTGCAGGCGCTATCGAACCTGCGGCAAATGGCAGTAAAACTGCCAATTTTAGTCTGGGATTATCGGTCTGTTGTAAATTCGGAATCCGAGGCGATCGACTTTCTCCTGCAAGAAGTATCTGCCAAAATTCTGCCTTCTTCCTTGTCAGCAGCACAATTGTTAGACAAGATTCAACAGAGTTTATCAACTCAATCAAGTTGCTGATATGACTTTCAGTTGCATCGGAATTGATCCCGAAATCAGGACACGGCAGTGCCGTTTCCCTACAATTGATAACGTTTCGGGTTGCACTCAGACATGATACAGCACTTTTCAGGTTAGTAGGTACGCACAGAGGTAGGGACACTCAAGATGCCGTGTCCCTACGGTAATCGAAGAGCGATCGGGGTGTATTTCATAAACGTGGAATCTGCTGTATAGAGGAGACGGCAGTGCCGTGTCCCTACCACGATCAATTGTAGGGAGACGGCACTGCCGTCTCCTAATTTGGGCTAATAATAATTCTGATGCTACCGAATTTAATATAATCTGGCGCGCAAGAAACGGCACGTACAGTCTCCTCGCCGATCATTCTGACGCAGCCGGAATAATCTAAAAATTAACAAATTCCCCCGTTTGATAGTTCGGATTTAGTCCTCTCTAAAACAGTGAATAAAAACTCTTATTCCTGAACAAAAACAGAATTTGGGAACTACTTAAATCAAACCCGCAAAACGTTGCGAGTCAGGAATTAATATCAAAACCCCCAAAATATAGGTTATTATAGGCGATCGAGAAACCATTATATTTTTTGCTGGGGCTGATCGCGTGCCTAATCGTCTTCCTCTACTATCTCTGCTGCTCGCACTTGGTTTGTGGACAATGCCCAAGCCTGTCATCGCCCAGGCACTCCTGCCTTACACCATACAAATTGACTCAGATCAACTCGAACAAACAGCCTTGAGCCTTGCAGAAGAAGCCGTCCAGCTAGCCAGACTCCAGCAGTTCCAACTGGCAGTACCCAGAGCCGAACTCGCCACACAATTAGCCCCCAAGAATGCTCAAACTTGGACTTTGTTAGGCAGCTTGTACCTTCAACTCGAACAGTTTGATAAAGGCATTGTGGCTTTGCAACAAGCTCAATCCCTCGCACCCGAAAATGCCTCAATTAAATTTGTTTTGGGAGAAGCATACTTTCGACAAGCTAAGTATGAGAAAGCAGTCGAATACTTGCAAGCTGGTTTAAAAATAAAACCAGAGACTCCAGGTGCATTATTTGATTTGGGCAATGCTTTTTACAAGCTCAAGCAGTTCGATCGCGCGATCGCCGAATATGAAAAAGCCTTTGCTTTAGAAAAAAAACTTTGGCCAGCTATCAACAATATCGGATTAGTCAAATACGAAATGGGAGATGTCGATAGCGCTATCAAACGCTGGGAACAGGCAATCGCGATCGACAAAGAAGCAGCAGAAGCAATGCTAGCTCTAGCAGTAGCATTGTACGGCAAAGGCGACAAAGCAAAAGGCTTAGCAATGGGAGAAGCAGCCCTGAAACTCGACAAACGTTATGCTACCGTAGATTTTCTCAAAGAAAACCTCTGGGGCGATCGTTTGATCGCAGATACCCAAAAATTCTTAGCAACTCCCGAAATGAAAGCAGCACTCACCAAAATTCAAGACGCCCCACCGCCTCCCCAAGTGTCGCCTTGATTATAAGTTTGTAGTGAGGACGATCGTCCTCAAAAGCTTTTTTAATTATAATGTTGTAGTAGTTTAGTAGGGTGCGCAGTGCGCACCTTACTGATAGAGATGGTGTGTAAGTTAAATTATTACTAAGGATGATCACAAATTAAATAACTTACAATTTTAATTGTTATTGTGGAACAGGCATCCTGCCTGTTCAAGACGGGCGGGACGCCCATCCCACAAACTTGTGGAAGTTATTTAATTCTAATTCCTAAAAAGTCGCATTCTACAATTTTCCAATCTAAAATCTAAAATCTAAAATCGCATGATCGCAACTCCCCTAAGCTGGAAAGAATTAGAAACCCTCACCGACTTTCAAGTCGATCGCACTAACGGCCCCACCAACGCCCAATCCCGGTTGCGCCTCTTCGGCAAAACCGAATCCGACGTGCGAGTCACCCTCTACCGCGATAACCATGCGTGGTGTCCCTATTGCCAAAAAATCTGGCTGTGGTTAGAAGAAAAACAAATCCCCTATCGGATTGAAAAAGTCACCATGTTCTGCTATGGGGACAAAGAAAGTTGGTACAAGCGAAAAGTGCCATCGGGAATGTTACCCGCGATCGAGCTAGACGGCCGCATCATCACCGAAAGCGACGACATTTTAATCGCCCTAGAACAAGTCTTCGGCCCCTTGAGTTTGGGCATGGAAAACCCCCAAGTCCTTCCCCTCCGACAGTTAGAGCGAAGGCTGTTTAGTGCTTGGTGCACTTGGCTGTGTCGCGTCAGTACAGGCGGAGCAGATCAGCGCAACCGCAACCAATTCACCCGCGTTGTCGCCCAAGTTGAAGCAGCCTTGGCTAGCACATCTGGCCCTTATTTCCTGGATGAATTTGGCACTGCGGATGTCATCTTTACGCCCTATGTCGAACGGATGAATGCCAGTCTTTACTACTACAAAGGCTACTCCCTGCGCGAAGAAAACCCCCGCTTTGCTGACTGGTTTGCGGGGATGGAAAGCCGCCCGACTTATCGCGGTACTCAAAGCGATTTCCACACCCATGTCCACGATTTACCGCCTCAGATGGGCGGCTGCTGGGAAAATGGCGAACCGCAAATGCTACTCAACAAAGCCCGCGTGGATCATGGGCCTTGGGCTGGATTACCAGATGTGATGTACCCAGAACCGGAAACCTCGCGCGCTGAAGCACTCCACCGCGTCATCAAGCACCAGCACAACATCGTTCGAGTCAATCCTGCTGATGACAGCTTATTTGATGAGGCTTTGCGTTGTGCTTTAACTTTGATGATGACTGGGGAAGTTTGTACGCCGCCTGGTGGTTCTGATGCGGCTTTGCGGTATTTGCGCGATCGGGTAAATGTGCCCCGTGATATGTCAATTTACGCGGCCAAGCGGCTGAGGGAAGCTTTGGAGGAAACGGCGGCTTTGGTGGGTGAGGGCCAAGGTTCTCCGATTCTGGCGAAGCACCGGCGGGATCAAGATCCGGCTAATTTTGTGTAGGGAGAGTCTGGTGGATTTGCTCAAAGATTTCTACAAACACGACATTACAAATTTGTGATGTACGATCGGATTATGTAGTAAGTTGTTTCAGAGGCTCTGGGTATGGTTTCAGTATCCAACAACCAACCAATCATTATTCGTACAGAGCGCGGCTTGACAATTTCAGGTACGCGCATCACTCTTTATGATGTGATGGACTACCTGACGGCTCAGTATCCCCCGAAGTTTATCCGTTCCTTGTTTGACTTAACAGACGATCAGATTAAGGTTGCTTTATCGTACATTGAGGCAAATCGTGCAGAAGTCGAAGCAGAATATCAAATTGTTTTAAGGCAAGCTAAGGAAATTCAGCATTACTGGGAAGAACGCAATCGCGAACATTCTGCCCGCGTTGCAGCGATGCCACCCAAACCCGGTAGAGAGGCTCTTTGGGCAAAACTTCAAGAGCAGAAAGCCAAACACGAATTAGAAGCATGAATTTTCTGATCGATCACAATCTCGGAGGTCATGCAGAGATTTTATTGGGCAATATTGCGAGTCAAGGCTGGTTAAATCTACTCCCAATTCGTTTTGTCACTTTCAAGCAGATGAATTTGTCGATCGACAGTAACGATCGAGTTGTTTGGCGACTGGCTCAGGCCAATCAAATGATTTTGCTTACTGCAAACCGCAGCATGAAGGGTGAAGACTCCCTGGAACAGGTGATCCGAGAAGAAAATACGGTGGATTCCCTACCTGTGATTACGATTGGAGATGCCGATCGATTTTTAGGCGATCGAGTCTATCGAAATCGTTGTGTCGATCGTATTCTGGAAATCTTGCTGGATATCGAAACCTGGATGGGCGTTGGTCGTCTGTTTATTCCGTAATGTGAGCCAATAAGTAAGGCTGGTGACTTTAGATCGCGATCGCCACTGAAATTAACCCTTAGTAGTGACGGTATAGCGATCGCTTATTCCTTGGAGTGTCATATTTTCTTGGATCGCATCATGGGGGATTAAGACATATTTCCAAGGTTTGCCACCGTGATTGAGCATATAGTCTGAAGCATTTTGACACCATTGAACTGCGACATCTTTCTTAGCAAGCACTTGAGGATTGTCAATTTCATTTCGAGCTTTTGGTTCAAGCATATAGATAACTTCTTCTGTTTCAGCAACAAAATCGGGTTGATATTCTGGATAGTCTCCATGCCATTTGTAATAAAGCTGAAATTGCCCTTTTGCCGGTTTAAACCACTTGATTGCATCCCGTTCTAAAATCAGTGCTAGTATTCTTTCTGCTTCCGATTGAAACTTCTGTTCTGGATAGAGGCATTTGGAGAAGCCTGTAAACAGATATTTGGACATATTGCTTTTGTCTCGTGGCGAAGATTGATAATCAAGGCAATTCTTGGCATTTGTAGTGTAGGCACTATCTTTTAGGGCTGTAAAACCTTTACTGATTTTGACTTCATAACCTGTTGTTTCTTCCCAGAAATGTGGTTGCATTTGGCTACGGACAAAAT